>DAOWJU010000036.1 GCA_030640215.1 Desulfuromonadales bacterium | reverse complement strand
TCAATCGACATGGTTTTGTCGATCGCCTTACACATATCGTAGATAGTCAGACCAGCAACTGAGACGGCGGTTAGAGCTTCCATCTCGACCCCGGTCTGACCGTTAACCTTAACCGTTGCTTCGATCTCTACGCTGGCGTTTTCAGAATCTGGTGAAAATTCTACCGTAATGCTGTTGATCATAAGAGGGTGGCAGAGGGGAATCAGCTCCGAGGTTTTTTTGGCCGCCATAATCCCGGCTAGACGTGCCACCCCGAATACGTCGCCCTTGGTCATCCGATTATCAAGGATGCGCACAAGAGTCTCCGGCTGCATCTTCACAGTGCCACGGGCCACAGCAACCCTGCGGGTACTCTCTTTTTCACCGACATCCACCATGATCGCTTTGCCCTCATCATCGAAATGAGTCAGATCAGTCATTGTTTGTTCCTTGTCTCAGCATCACACACCACATTAATTGAATAAAAACTCCAACGCCTCGGCAGCACTGCTCACCCCGATTAACTTCATACCTTCTGGCTGGTCAAGACTTTTCAGATTGCCTGCCGGTAGCAGACAGCAATTGAAACCGAGTCGAGCCGCTTCATTAACCCGCATTTCCGGACGGGAGACGGCACGGACTTCACCAGTCAGGCCGACTTCACCAAAGAGCACGGTTCGTTCATCAACCGGTCGATTAAGATGGCTGGAAGCCAACGCGGCAACCACACCGAGGTCCACGGCTGGCTCAGAGATGCGCACACCACCGGCGACATTGACAAAGATATCCTGGGCCAGCAGTGAGTAGCCGACCTTCTTCTCCAGCACAGCAACCAACAGTGACACCCGGTTGGAATCGATGCCCATGGCTGTACGCCGTGGATTACCATGAGCGGTCCCGGAAACCAACGCCTGAATTTCCACCAGGATCGGCCGGGTGCCCTCAATCGACGGCACGACAACGCTGCCCGCTGCATCCTCAGGCCGCTCTGCTAAAAACAGCTCCGAAGGGTTCGGCACTTCACTCAGGCCGATGTCCTTCATCTCGAACACGCCGATTTCATTGGTCGAGCCGAAACGGTTTTTGACCGCGCGCAGAATCCGGTAAGGGTGTCCGGCATCACCTTCGAAATAAAGTACGGTGTCCACCATATGTTCGAGCATGCGCGGCCCGGCGATCGAGCCGTCTTTGGTGACATGACCGACGATAAAGGTCGGTATGTCTTCCCCCTTGGCGAGATGCATGAGACGCCCGGCACATTCACGAACCTGACTGACACTGCCCGGCGCTGATTCCAGCGCCGCAGTAAAAACTGTCTGGATCGAATCGATCACCAGAAAAGCCGGCTTCAACTCTTTGACGCGTTCGAGAATCCCCTCCAGGGAAGTTTCTGCCAACAGGTAAAGGTCTTCCGCAACAACATCGAGACGTCCTGCGCGCAGTTTAACCTGACGGGTCGATTCCTCTGCGGTAGCGTATAACACCGGTCCGATTCTGGCCCAGCTACCGGCAGCCTGCAGCAGCAGAGTCGACTTGCCGATGCCGGGGTCACCGCCAATCAGAGTGAAGGAGCCGGGAACCACGCCGCCACCAAGCACGCGATCAAACTCAGCAATACCGCAATGCAAGCGATCTTCGTCAGTAGCCGAGACCTCTGATAGCCGTACCGGACTGCTCTCCGAGCGCAGGGGAACCGTTCTTCCGCCTTTTTTTGCCACGGTCACGGTCTCTTCGACCAGTGAATTCCATTGGCCGCAATCAGAACATTTGCCCAACCATTTAGGGCTTTGCATACCGCACTGCTGACAGCTGTAGATTGTTTTCTGCTTCAAAATAATCCTGAGATTGTGAGGGATGAAATGAGCCATTTTAGGCTTCACATCAAAGGCTGTCAACGATCAGCGTGAATGACTTGCCAGAAGCATTCAAACCGGCCTAGAATGTATAGCTGATTATCGGAGA
Source organism: Desulfuromonadales bacterium (assembly GCA_030640215.1). Lineage (GTDB taxonomy): Bacteria > Desulfobacterota > Desulfuromonadia > Desulfuromonadales > BM103 > M0040. The sequence goes on along the minus strand of DAOWJU010000036.1, from coordinate 836 downwards.
TATCAATTGACCAATCTATCCCTGAAATACGGTTCGGACATCCTGCAAATTGATTTGCAAGCTTCTGTTCTGACTGCCGATGCGCCACAAAATCTACCTGACCCGACAGAGGAGATCCGTAGAGCGTTGGCAAACCCACTCGGTACGCTACCGTTGGCAGAAATTGTCCAACCCGGCGAACAGATCATCATCATCACTTCAGATATCACCCGCTACACCGGCAGCGAAATCTACCTGCCAATTCTGGTGGAGGAACTGAACTGTTGCGGCATTCCCGACCACGACATCGAGATCATCATCGCCCTTGGCATTCACCGTAAACAGTCAACTGAAGAGCATCGTAGGATACTCGGAGACATCTACGGTCGGATTACTGTCCATGATCACGAATGTGACGACCCGGAACAGCTGGTTGACCTAGGCCAGACCTCATCTGGCCTGCCGGTTCAGATCAACCAGCGGGTTATGGCTGCAGATCGGGTGATCGTCACCGGCACTATCGGCCTGCATTATTTTGCCGGCTTCGGTGGCGGCCGTAAAAGTCTGGTTCCCGGTGTTGCCAGCCGCACCACCTGCATGGCAACCCACTTCGCCATCTTTAACCCACCGCAGCAAGGCGGCCGTAACACAAAAGCCTGCACAGCCAACCTGAACGGCAACCCGGTGCACCAGGCGATTCTTGAAGCAGCACAAATGATCAAGCCGGACTTTTTACTAAACACCGTACTGACAACCGATAAACAGATCGCCAAGGTTTTTTGCGGCGAACTGGAACAGGCGCATCTGGCTGGTTGCGAACTGGCGCAGACACTGTACACTGCACCCGTGAAGCAACC
>DAOWJU010000122.1 GCA_030640215.1 Desulfuromonadales bacterium | reverse complement strand
TGGGAAGAAGATCCAGGTCAGTAGTTTTTAGGTTTTATTCATTGATGTTTGTACGTTGTTTTGAGTCAGTTTCGAGATCAGAAACGCACACTGATCCATTCTTACGCGATAGCCTTTGAGGCAAGCAGTACGACCTCTTCCAAAGGCAGACGCGTTCGCGTTTTCGCTAAAAATCCATTGGCATGAACAAAGCTGACGTCGGGGTTATCAGCAATGACCCGGAAATCCACATTTCGATGATCCCCAAGTCGTAAGAGCTCCCAACCTTCGCCGCGATTGGAGGGGGTAATGCTCATCACGATACGCTCGTCACCGAGAAATTTCAGATAGAGTTCGATAGCCAGTTTAGGCGAATTGTCAATATCGCTGAAGACAGCTTTGAGGTGTCTCACCTGAACGACTTGTGCTTCTGATTTCAGTTGCTCAAGTCGTTTCATTTTGCGGCCAATCATGGCAATCATATCCTGTCCAAGAGCCTTCATGAGAGCATAGAGAGAGTCTTGGCTACTCAAGGCCTCGACCTTGGAGAAGTTTGAGAGGATATAGCCATCGATCGGGGAAGAGCTGGCGAAGAGTACACTTGAATCTACGCCCAGATGCTGCGCTGTTTGGTAGGGCCCCCTGACGTCCATCATGCTCATGTGTGGGTACCACGCAAACATCAACATGGCGGCATCGTGATGACCGAGATGTTTCATGATCAGATGGAAAGCACAGGGTAGGGATTGATCCTGGTGGTGGTCAAAGTTGTGCCTTTCAGGAGCATAGTCCATGCCGACATCGATCACGTAGGTGTTTAGATCGGCAAGGTCTTCGTTGGTCGGTTCACGGCGAAAAACTTCAGCACTACCGAGGGTTGCAAGTAGTACACTTACAGACATGAAATCATCTTTATGTGCGCTTCCTGGATGTGCAATGATTTTGTACATTTTATGATTTTTCCTTTTTTATCACCCCCTGTAATTATTCTATCAACATTTTACCGTCATACCACTGCAGGAGTTATTAAGATGAAAGCGAGATGGCCTGAAGTTTTAACTCAGTTCAAAAAGACCAATCTCCGGGCGGCAGAAAAATCTTAAGGGCAGGACGCTGGTGCCGACACCACGACTGACATACAGTGGAATCCGGTGTTGACTGACCTGGTAGAAGCCGGCGACGAAGCGACCAGAATAGCGAGGCAGGTAGAAGGGGGGCAGGAACGGCAGGCGGACCTGGCCGCCGTGAGTGTGGCCGCTCAGGATCAGGTTGATATGCTCATTGAGTTGTTCATGGGCAAATGCCGGGACATGGGATAAGAGCAGGTTGAAGCGCTGTGGATCAACTGCTTTTTGCAGCTGATGTAAATGATCATTTGATGAAGGGTAGTCCAGGCCAAAAATCGAGAGGGCGCGACCGTTGATCTCCAGGTCGGCCCGTTCATTGATCAGAAGCTTCACCCCGACACCGGCAAAATGTCTGCGCAGATTCTCTCCCTCCAGTCGTGACCAGTATTCCCAGTTGCCCTGCACGGCGTAAATACCATGAGTCGCCTTCAACTCTTTCAGGAAACTCAGCACACCCCGGATGTTACGTTCTTCCTCAAGATAATCGCCGGTCAAAACAATCAGGTCCGGCTGTAAATCGGCAACCTGCTTCGTGACCTTGGCAAAATAGCTGTTGTAGCCGCTTAAGTGAAGGTCGCTGATTTGTAGCAGACGCACCTGTCCACCTGCTGAACTCGTGGGAAAGGCGATCTTCTCGACCTGCAGGGCCTGTGGTTCATACCACACACTGTCAGCCACGACGGTGCCAGCGACTCCAGCCATGCCGAGAGACAAAAATCGACGTCTGCTTATGCCTTTTCGGCGGCGAGCAGAAAAGGTCATCAGAGCCTGCCGAAAGTTGTTGTGCAGCGGTTGCCAGAATGGCTTGATTGTATTATCTTTAAAGCTTGCATGATTTGCTGATTATTCATTTGCTGATTATAAGGGCAACAATACCGAAAAGGAAAGGTGATACAGATTATGGAGCAATACCAGGAGGTCATTAACAATGTTTTCTGGGTCGGTGTCAGACATCCCGATCTGGAAATTTTCGATGAACTTTTTCCGACCCATAACGGCACGACCTATAATTCGTACGTGGTCCGTGGCGAGCAAAAAACTGCTTTAATTGATACAGTCAAGGCTCCCTTTACAGATGAATTCTTTGCCAAGGTGGAAGCTGCCGTTGGCCTGGATCAGATTGACCTGGTTGTCATCAACCACACCGAGCCGGATCATTCCGGAGCTCTGGCGCGTTTGCTTGAAAAACGTCCCGACCTGCCGGTTTACTGCTCCCGCCCGGCACAGAACTTTTTGAGCCAACTGTTGAATGCGCCGTTCAATGCCCATGTGGTCAGTGATGGTGACGAGATTGACCTGGGCGGACGGACCCTGCGTTTTGTCCTGGCACCCTACATGCACTGGCCGGACACCATGTTTACTTACCTGGTCGAGGATGGCCTGCTCTTTTCCTGCGACGCCTTTGGCGCCCATTACTGCGCACGCAAGCTCTTTGATGACGAAATTCCTGACTTCTCCCATGATTTTCATTTCTATTTTGATTGCATCATGCGTCCCTTCAAGGACAAGGTGCGTACCGCTGTTACCAAAGTTGATGCTCTGGATCTCAAAATGATCTGCCCCTCCCATGGGCCGATTCGTCGTATCGACCCCCGTTCCGTGATTGATTCTTATCGCCGCTGGTCAGCCCTGCCGCCGGAGCAGACAAAACCCCGAGCCCTGATGTTGACCCTCTCTGCACATGGCAACACGCACAGTATGGCGACTGCTATGCGCGAAGAGCTTGAAAAGAAGAACTTCAACGTTGTCGTGCTGCGTTTATGTGATATGCGTGACGGCGATTTGCGCGATGAACTGGAACTGGCCGACCTGGTCATGATCGGAGTCTCGACGATCAATCGTGATGCGCCGCCACAGGCCTGGCATGCCCTTTCTCTCTTTTCCCTGGTGACACCCAAGGCCAAGATTGCTGCCGCATTCGGTTCCTTCGGTTGGAGCGGCGAAGCAGTCAAATTGATTGAGGAACGTTTGAAGGGATTGCGCTTCAAGCTGCCGGTTCCTGCTCTGACGTTGCGATTTACGCCGACCGAAGAGAACTTCCGTGAGTGTCGGGAATTTGCCAGCCAACTCGCTGACCATGTTGTCGGTACAGACGCTGGTTGAAAGAAGCTGTAATGATTTACTAAAGATTGTGATGTGTCGCGGGCAGGTCACAAGGCCTTGCCCGCTGATTTCTGACCTTAACCATGCAGGCCTTTTGTGACATCTACAACGCAACAAGCGCAGGCTGCAGCAATTGCCGTTGTTGCGCCCCTCAATAAAACCCTCAGTTACGCGATTCCTGCAGACTTGATGACGGAAGTTCGTATTGGTAGCCGTGTTCGCGTTCCTCTCGGCCGCCGTCAGGTGGTTGGCTACGTCATGGGCTGGATGGAGCCCGGTGATGCCCAGTTGGAGCCCGGTGATGCCCAGTTGAAGCCCGGTGTCGCCAAATTGAAAAACATCCTCGAAGTCATTGATCCTCACCCTCTGTTTCATGCCAATCATGCCGAATTTTACCTGCGCGCGGCACGTTATTACGCCTATCCACCGGGGGCGGCCGTCCGGACAGCATTACCGGCGGGGCTTTCGACACTGGACAGTAAACCGGCAGTTTTGCGCGATAAGCTCTATCAACCGATTCTTAATGAAGAGCAGCCGCCGGGAGCGCGACAACGTGAAATTCTCGATTTTATCCGAGCTGCCAAGCAAGCTAGTTTAAGTCAGCTGCGACAGCAGTTTGCAACGCCGCATACGGTTTTACAACGTCTGGTGGAATTGGGTTTTTTGCAGGTTGAGGAGATCGAGCGATGTCGGGACCCTTTTGCTGAAATCGCGGTGGTTGAGCATCAAGCTGTTGAACTTAACTCTGCCCAGCAGCAGGCCGTAACTCAGGTTAATGAGGCTTTGCTTGGTCCGGCAGCTTTTCAGTCTTTCTTGCTGCATGGAGTAACCGGGAGCGGCAAAACCGAGGTCTACCTGCGGGCGATTGCCACAACTCTTAAACAGGGTCGTCAGTCCCTGATGCTGGTGCCGGAAATTGCTCTGACACCGCAACTGGTCACCCGTTTCCGCAGCTGGTTTCAGGATCATGATGTGCGCCTGGCGGTGTTGCATTCCGGGCTCTCCGATGGTGAACGTTATGATGCCTGGCGGCAGGTGGCACGAGGTGATATCGATGTGGTGATCGGTGCGCGTTCCGCTGTTTTTGCGCCACTTCCAGATCTGGGGCTGATCGTTGTCGATGAAGAGCATGATGGCAGTTACAAACAGTCGGAGGGCTTTCGCTATAACGCCCGTGACCTGGCACTAATGCGTGGTCAGATGGACGAAGCAGTGGTGATCCTGGGCAGTGCAACTCCGGTCCTGACGACTTATCAAAGAGCTTTGCAAGGTCACTTGACTCACCTGCAGTTGCCTGAGCGGACTTCCGAGCGAAAAATGCCTGAGGTGCAGCTGGTTGATCTGGCGCAGCATGAGGGTGAGAGTCTGTTGAGCGAACCGTTGCAGAGTGCCCTGTCTGAAACTCTGGAGGCAGGAGAACAGGCAATGTTACTACTCAACCGCAGGGGTTATGCGCCGTTTTTGCTCTGTCATGATTGCGGTGCCTCGCTTCGCTGTCCAAACTGTGATATCACCCTGACCTATTCTCAGGTGCAACGTTCACTGCGTTGTCATTACTGCGACTTCCACCAGAGCCCGCCAAATAATTGTGAACGCTGCAATGGTGTTCGGTTGCTTCCGGAGGGGATGGGTACCGAACGTCTCGAAGAAGAAATTCGACAGAACTTCCCTGACGCCCGG
>DAOWJU010000065.1 GCA_030640215.1 Desulfuromonadales bacterium | reverse complement strand
AGAATGCCGAGCGGAATTTCAATCAACAAAACCAGTGATGAAAACAGCAACTGACGTTTGAGCGCGTCATGCAGACGTGGGTCGGTTAGCGCATCCTTGTACCACTCAACCCCGACAAAGACTCTCTGGTCTGGGCCGAAGATATCCTGCAACGAGTAATTGACCACGGTCATCAGTGGCACAATGGCTGATACGGCGACCACCAGAAATACCGGGATGACCATGAACCAGGCTTTATTGTCTTCCCATTTGTTCATTTTGCAGGCTCCAGACGCGCTTCTTGTTTCACGCTATTGCCTATCAACTTTTCGTCGGCATAGATTCTGATCCATTGCGGTTGAAATTCCAGGAAACCACTTTCTGCAGGAATTTCCTGCTCCTCAGAAAGCTTAACCTTAAGGGTCTGTTCAGCTAGCTGTACCGTAACTATTTTGCAATTGCCCAGGTCCTCCACACCTTTGGCGGTGGCCGGGAGGGAGCCCTGAACCACTTGTGGATGCAGTTTGAGAAATTCAGGCCGGATCCCAAGTTCGAAGTTTCCGGTAAGCGTTTCGGTGCCGTTGCCAACCTGGATCTTCTGATCACCGATATCAGCGATGCCGTTCTCCATCCGGCAAGGCAAAAAATTCATCCCGGGGCTGCCGATGAAATAGCCGACAAAGGTATGTTTCGGATTTTCAAAAAGGTCCTGCGGGGTGCCGATCTGCATAACCTGCCCTTCGTTCATCACGACAACCTGGTCGGCAAAGGTTAGCGCCTCCAATTGGTCATGGGTAACGTAAACCATCGTCAATTTGAAGCGGGCGTGGATCTGCTTGAGCTTGCGCCGCAAGAGTAATTTCAGGTGCGGGTCGATCACGGTGAGCGGTTCGTCAAACAGGATTGCTGCGACATCGCTGCGCACCAGTCCCCGGCCCAGAGATATTTTCTGTTTGGCGTCAGCACTCAAGTTGGCCGCGCGTTTGTGCAATACGTCATTCAGCTCCAACATGTCAGCAACTTCTTTGACACGTTCGTCTATGTCGGCTTGTGGCAGTTTGCGGTTGCGTAGTGGGAAGGCCAGATTATCGTAAACACTCATGGTGTCGTAGATCACCGGAAACTGGAAGACCTGGGCGATATTGCGTTCCTGGGGGAGTAAGGCAGTAACATCCTTGCCGTCAAACAGAACCTGCCCTTTTGAGGGTTGCAATAGTCCAGAGATAATATTCAACAGGGTGGTTTTGCCGCAACCGGAGGGGCCAAGCAGGGCATAGGCGTTACCATCTCCCCAGACGTGATCCATTTTATGTAATGCATAATCTGCCTCACTGGTTGGTTTGGAAAGATAGGAATGAGCCAATTCTTTTAGATCTATTCGAGCCATGAATGCTGCCTTTAAGTCAGTTGTCGTGAAAGGTTGTCGGGGGAAGCAACCAGATGGCCGTCTAGATCGAAAACGAACAGACGAGCCGGGTCAACATAAACCTGAATTTGCTCATCCATTCGATAGTTATGAATCCCCTGTTGCTGGACTGTCCAGGCATCCCCATTGTGAGTAACGTGGACAAAGGTTTCTGAGCCGCTGATTTCAGCGAGGCTGATGCTTGTCTGAAATTCGATATCCGCAGGAGTTCTTTGTTGCATCTGCAGGTGGTTGGCACGCATACCGAATTGATAATTGCCGGGTTTTAACCCATTCAGGTGCTGCTGTAAAACAACCTGCCGAGCATCGCCCAGGCGAAGATTGGTCGCGTCTATGCTCCCGGCAACGAAGTTCATGGCCGGATCACTAAACGCCTGGGCGATCCGGGTGGTCTGCGGGTGCTGATACACATCAACGGTCGGACCGAACTGCTCGAGTCGCCCCTCGTAGAGCACAGCGGTATTGCCACCCAGCGCCAGGGCTTCGGGCGGTTCCATGGTGGCGTACACGACGATCGAATCCCTTCGCTTGAATATTTCACGCATTTCGGCGCGCAACTCTTCGCGTAACTTGTAATCAAGGTTTACCAGCGGTTCATCCAGCAGCAATAACTCAGCATCTTTAACCAATGCGCGGGCGATGGCCGTTCGTTGCTGCTGGCCGCCCGAGAGTTCTGCGGGCATCCGGTCAAGCAACTTTTCAATCCGTAGCATCTCGGCAACTTCGCGGACCTTGCGGTCAATTTCGGCTTCTGGCACTTTTGCCAGGCGTAAAGGCGAGGCAATGTTTTTGTAAACGGTCATTGATGGATAATTGATAAATTGCTGATACACCATGGCCACATCGCGTTTGCGCACCGACACCCCGGTCAAATCCTGACCATTCATCAGAATGCGCCCTTTAGTCGGCTTGTCAAGTCCAGCCATCAGGCGCATCAAGGTGGTTTTCCCGGACAGGGTTCGCCCGAGCAAAATGTTGAAGGTGCCCGGTTCAAGTTCAAGCGAAATGTCGTCGATATGACATTCTTTCTCGACCAGTTTTGTGACGTTTTCAATAACCATTGCCATGAAGCCGCTTCCCTTGTTTAGATTGACTCTGCCGGGCCTTTCGTCTTGCGACTGGCGGCATCAGCAGTATGTAGGACAACGTTAGTTTCGCTTAGAGTCTCAATGATGTGCGGTGGTGGCGGATGGTCGGTAAAGAAGGCGTCAACCTGACTGATATTGCCGAGCCTGACCATTGCACAGCGCTCGAATTTGCTCTGGTCCGCAACCAGAAAGACCTGACGGGAGTTTTCGATAATGGCCTGGGTTACTCGAACTTCATGATAGTCAAAGTCGAGCAGCGTTCCATCCGCATCAATGCTGGAGATACCGATGATGCCGAAATCAACCTTGAACTGGCTGATAAAATCGATGGTTGCTTCGCCGGTAATACCGCCATCACGAGGTCTGACTGCGCCGCCTGCTATAATAATCTCAAAACTGGGATTGCTGCGCAGGATCACTGCAACGTTCAGGTTGTTGGTAATAATCCGCAAGCCGGTATGATTCTGTAGTGCTTTTGCCACTTCTTCGGTTGTGGTGCCGATGTTGATAAAGATCGATGCCCGATCGGGGATTTGCTTTGCAGTCATCTCGGCGATACAGCGCTTTTCATCCAGATTCATGACCTGGCGGGTGGTGTATTCGACATTTTCAACGCTGGATGTGAGCCCGGCACCGCCATGATAGCTGGTAAGCAATTGTTGATCGCAGAGGGTGTTTATATCGCGACGGATCGTT
>DAOWJU010000140.1 GCA_030640215.1 Desulfuromonadales bacterium | reverse complement strand
GAGATTTTGACCTCTTGTGACATTTTCTCTCCTTGATTACAGCTAGTTGTAAGTTGTTTTCTGGGGCAAAGAGGGAAAATAGCTTGCGATCAAGCGGAAGTTACACCTATGGCCACGGCCAATAGCGACCGGAAGAGAAGGTGGTCGTCTGCAATCAGCAGTGCCCCAGAAATCGTCTTAATCATATTTTTTAAAAAGACAGAGCGACCCGCGACTCGTTCTACAGGGAAAGCAGAATCGAGCGCAACTCTGTAAGGAAAGGCAATCTGCGAAGCATCACTCGGGGCGATGTCCTTGACGATGGCCCTGCGGGACAGGGTGGAACACCCTGACAGGGTGTCACCTTATCAGTTAAGAATACATAGGTTCGAGCATGAGGTCAAATAACACTTGCTTCTCAATTTGTGACTGTTGAGTGAAATCTGACTTGTTTACAAAAAGCCTGTTATCCCCGAATGATTCTATCGGGGATCCATGGTTTTAGTACCTGGATTCCCGATAACACCCTTGGGAATGACAGTATTCTATAACGTCGAACAGTTAACTCGATTCTTTATATCGTGTCGCTTATTTCTTGCTGCTTTTGCCCTGTCGTTTCAGCTGATGAATGATCCCCGCTTTTTCGAGAGCGATCGCGGCATGATGTGCCAGTTGCACCAGAAACTGCAGGTTCTGATCGGTGAAGGGTGTGTCGTCAGCGTGGCCAAAGAGGATCATCACGCCGATGGCACGGTCGCGGTGGTAGAGCGGTACCGAGAGAAGCCCCGGTTCTGTCGCCAGGGGTTGTTCCTCTGCGGTGAGCCTGTCCTGCATATAGGCTGGCAGGCTTTCTGGCACAACCATCGGGCTGCCGCTACGGGCGATGTCAAGCAGGAGCCCTTCAGGAAGTTTGTCCGGGTGTTTCTGAACAAAGTCTGATGAGATGCCGCGGCTCATCTTGATGCCGAAATGATTCCGGCCATTGCCGCTGATCAGTGCGAGTAAGCCTCGTTTAGCGTGCAAGGCTCTAAGGGTAGCATCAAGCAGGCGACCTAGTAAATCCCCGACCTCAATCGCCGAATTAATCGTTTCAATCGCTTTGCTGAGTGCAGTCATCATGGTTAGTGACTGCGCCATCTCCTGGTTACGATGCTCCAACTCAGCGAGCAGAACCTGATTCTGGATGCGCAGGTCGATCTGGGCGAAAGCGCGATCAATGACGTTAAAGAGAATCTCCGAAGTGTCGATGGGCCGAACAATGAAATCAAAGGCACCATGCCTTAAGGCCTGCAAAAGGCTGAAGGAAGAGGCGTTGTGCGTGGTCAGAATCACCTCGGTTTCCGGGTAGTGCTGTTTGACCTCCTGGAGCAGGTAAAGACCACTGCGTGTCGGTAACTCGGTCTCTGTGATAATCAGGTCGGCAGGTTTCTGCCGAATCAGTTCCAGGGCAGCTTCTGCCGTCTCTGCCTCGATGATGGAGTCTTCTCTTTCCAGTAGCATGGATTTGAGGTGTAACCGACGCTTGGTGACATCGTCGACAATCAGAATTGTGTGATTCTTGGTTATCATGGTTGGTCGGTCCCGGTAGAGAGTAAAGCTGCTGTTTCGTACTCCTCCACAACTTGCGGAAGGATACTATTCCAATACGCCTGCTTTAACCATCAGGTACAGGAAGCGATAGACTTCGTAGTCCATCATGGATGATCCGATGCAGATATCGTTGATTGTGTTTTTACCATCTATCAGCGACAGAGTCGTCTCCTGCTGGGAGGAGAGGTTGACGTTTTCAAGCTTGATGCGGCCATCCGCTGAAAAATCCAGAGCTGTGTTCAGGTTGGGTAGCGCTTGGCGGATTGCCGTCCACTCTGATTGGTGATGAGAAGCCTCACGGATCAGGCTGGTGATCTCAAGTGAAACACTCTCCTCAGGTGGTAGTGAACCATCACCGGCAAAAACCTGATAGCGTCCTTCAGGAAAGAGAATCAACGAGTAGATAGTCACCTTGGCTTGACGGGTGAGAGCATGTCTAAGGCCTGCCAGGTCAATCAAGCCGAGTTTGAGCAACGCCTCTCCAAAGCGCAAATCAGGCTCCTGATTGAGCAGGGCCATGCCTTGGTCGCGTTCCTCTCTGGTGATCAATTCTTCTCGAACCAGGAGGCTGCCAAGTTTGTCCCAGCGCACTCCTGACTCTGATGTCGTAGAGTTTTGAGTCAACGCACCGGAAACCTGTCCACCTGCAAAGTAGACCAGTTTCTCACAGGAGCCCTTGGTGATTTGCAAGACAACAGGTCTTGGCAGATCGGCGCAGCGTTTTAATAACGCCGGGACTTTCCCCGGGCCCAACTTGCCAATTTCAATGACGAGCCCTTCATCGATAGATACGATGTCTGGTGCTGCCGTTGGCGTTGGGGTGGGAACAGCAACAGCAACGTCTTCCCGCTCAAGAGTTGTCCTAATGGCGGGAGTCTCTTCCAGTTTGAAATTTGGTTTTTTCTTGTTCTGCCAGCGTATGGCAAAGAGGCAGACTTTAAGCAGGATGATAAGCAGGAGGACCAGGGAGACAAAAAGTATCAGCCTTTTGTTGGACGCAGGCTTTGGCTCTGGTACTGTCGCTGGCTTTTCCGGTTTGCTTATTTGTGATTTGGCTTCAGGCTGCTCTTTTGCTTCAGGTTGTTTGGCCGGTTTTTGCCGCACTTCTGTTGTGGGTGCGGATTTGCCCGCAGGCTTTGTGGCTATTTCAGCAGCAGGCTTGATTCTCACTTTAGGTTCAGCTTTAGCCTCAGCTTTAGGCTCAGCTTTAGGCTCAGCTTTAGGCTCAGCTTTAGGCTCAGCTTTAGGTGCGCTCTCAGCTGTCGTGGTTTGCTCTTTGCCTGGTTGTTTTTTTGTTACTACAGGAGCGACCGGAACCAGCGCTTTCACTGCAGGCTTCTTCGGCGAGGCAGTCACCTTCTTCTGAGGCTGTGGTGCCGGCTGTTTTGTTCTGGCCACTGGCTGGGGCTTTTCTTTGACGGGCTGGGCCGGGGCAGAAGCAGCTATAGCTGCTTTACGTTTGAGAACTTCTCCAGGGAGAGTGATTCCAGCCACTCCCAGTCCCCCCAGAAGCTTTTGGCCGTTACCACTCTTACCTGTTTTAAGAAAAGCTGCTTTTATCTGGTTTACGCTGTCGCTGCTCTGATTGCTGCGAACTACCACGGCCAGCGGTGCATAACTGCTGTTCTTGGCATGAAGGTCAACGAGGTGTCTTAGTGTTCCCGCTGGTTGTTGCCTGATGAAGTCAAGGCTGACGATGGCCGCATCGATTTCCTGAAAACGCAATAGCCAGTTGGTGATGGCGGCATCATTATCAAAGCGTCGGATCTTGACTGCAGCCCCGGCAGAGGCCGTAAACTCCTCGCTCAACTTATTGAGTGAGGTCTGGTCAATTCTGGTGAGTGGCGCGATCGGAGCCAAGCCGACAACGATGCGTGCCTGTGCGGGCAGGCACAAGGCAAGCAACAGGGCTGCATTGCACAGACATATCAGAATAAATTTCTTCATAATCCCCAGTGGAAAAATGTCACCATATAGCGTAGGCCTGCAAGACTGGGTGACAATAGTCTAACTTGCTGAATAATAGCGAATCGCTCTCGTTGAGACAAGCGGTATTCGGTTTTATCCCTGGCCCAGGGTTATACTTCCGGTCGATCTCCCTGTGCTCTTTTCCGATAGAAAGAAAAGAAGGCAAAGATGACGCCAATTGAAATAAATATGCTTCCAGCTAACGCCACCTTGTCTCCCGGGTCCCGGTTGATTGTCAGCAGACTGAAGGTTTTGTTGATCGGCTCAATTGGACGGAGAAAAACTCCAGCTTCTTTTAACGCTTTTGGTAATGGACTGCGCAGGAAATACCAACCTTCCCAGAGTTGACCGGTCGGGCCTGACAGGGAAAGTTGCATGGCCGGATTGTTGAGGCGGCTACCGACTTGCATGACTCTGCCCTGACTGTTTTGACGGGCATCGGGCAAGAGTCTGCGTACCTCAAGAGTGATTTCAGGTGAGATCGGTAGACGGCTGCCTGCCATGAGGTCAACAAGCCCACGGCTTGGCATGTGAAAGCGAAATCCTTGTAACTCCTGGCCGAAAGAGGTCGGCAGAATGACCAGACCATCGTATATGAGCGGGTGATTGATACGAACCAGCGCTTTTGCAACCGGTTCTTGGTTTTTCCAGAGCGAAACCCGGTTAATCATGTCGAGCGGCCGCCCTGATGGCTCGACCCGAGGGGTGAATTCATCCAACTGTAGTGCATATCCCGGCATCTCTGGGATGGCAATACGTTCTCCCGGAAAAATGCGGTGAGGCCCGGAGCGGAAGCCGCTAATGTTGCCCCAGATATAGGCAATCACCAGCAGAATGAAGCCTGCATGAATCAAGTATTCACCTGTCTTGCGCCAGCGTGCCTTGATTTTGCAAAGCCAGTCGATCAAGCAGCAGAGGGTGTTGATGGCGAACAGGAGTACGCAGAGCCCGCTGAGCGGAACCCAGAATACCAACTTAGGTGCTTGCGCCCATGCTTGCGGCAGCCAGCGACTCATGGTCTCCTGTTCCATGCTGGCAAAAATCGCCGGGTTGAAATGCATGACCAGCGAGCCACCCATAATCAGAATGGTTGCTGCTGAGGCCAGGGCAATCGCCAGCTTCAAGGAACAGCCAAAGTTCCAGAGCCTCTGCCACAGCGATTTGGATTGTTGATCCAGGTACGCCATCATCTACTCCAGAGGATGGTTGCTTTCCAGCAACAGGCCAATGCCAAGGTAGGTAAAGAGCACAACCCCGAATCCGGCGATCGATAGCCAGGCGTAAACACCCCCTTGCCATCGTCGGATGAATTTGGCGTGACACATGCCAGCATAAAACATCCAGACCAGCACCGACCAGACACTCTTGATATTCCAACTGAACCAGTGCCCCCAGGCGATATGTGCCCAGATGCTGCCAGCGATCATACAGAGAGTGAAGAGTCCGAAACCGAGGAAAATTGCCTCTTCATTGATGCGGCGTAACGTTGGCAGGTCAGGCAACATCTCACTCTTCATACGTGTCTGGCAGAGATAGAGGACACCGATCGAAAAGGCCATGGCAAAAAATGCGTAGCCGATAAATGAGAAGATGATATGCAGGCTGAACAGTGGTGTGTCGAGTGCCGGAATCAAAGCCGAAACACTGGTGTCTCTGGGCAGTGCGCCTCCTAACAGGATCAGATTGAGCAACATGACAAAGAGACCGGTGGCGCGGATGCGGTAACGTAGTTCAAAGTAGAGGTAGATCAGGGCGAGCGCCCAACTGAAGAAGAAGAGCGTGGCAAAAAGGTTAGTGACCGGTAGATAACCTGCCAGCCACCAACGGTGGCCAAGCAATCCGGTCTGCAGCAGGACACCGGCAGCTATCAGGGCCAGTGACATTCTGGCAATAATAGCCCGCCGCCAGACCAGATGGACCAGGTAGCCGACAGTTGCTGTCGCATAGGTTGTAAAAAGAAGATATAAGAGTGCCTTGGACATTACTGTAGCCTGTTAGCAAAATCTGATTATGTAACGAAGAACGCTAACATTATCACATGATTAACCCAAGTGAAAAGGATTGTTAACCGGTTTTCTGGCGAGGTTGACAAGTCTTGACAGCAATG
>DAOWJU010000180.1 GCA_030640215.1 Desulfuromonadales bacterium | reverse complement strand
GGGGATCCATGGTTTTAAATTCTGGATTCCCGATTACACCCTCGGGAATGACAGTATTTTATAATGCTGAACAGTTACGATGAATCATGATTGATGCGGTTTGTGCCGTTTCAGTTCCATGTGTGTTGCTGTAAAACAACAAAAGGCCCCCAGTAAAATCTGGAGGCCTTTAGTCATTTATGTAGGATGTGGTGAGGAACGAACCGCATCAATTGAAAACAATGCAGGTTACTTAATATTGTAAAAAACTTCAGCGCCACCGAACAAGGCGACATCATCCAGCTCATCTTCAATACGCAGCAACTGGTTGTATTTGCAGACTCGGTCGGTGCGGCAGAGGGAGCCGGTTTTGATCTGACCAGCGTTGGTGGCCACGGCGAGGTCGGCGATGGTGGTATCTTCGGTTTCACCGCTGCGGTGTGAGATAACGGCGGTGTAGCCAGCGCGCTTGGCCATTTCGATGGCATCCAGAGTTTCCGTAAGAGTACCGATCTGGTTGACCTTGATCAGGATCGAATTGGCGATACCCTTGTCGATCCCTTCTTTGAGGATGCTGGTGTTGGTCACGAAGAGATCGTCACCGACGATCTGAATCCGGTCACCAAGGCGGTCTGTGAGAAGCTTCCAGCCGTCCCAGTCATTTTCTGCCATGCCGTCTTCGATGGAGATAATCGGGTAACGCTCCACAAGGTCGGCATAGAACTCTACCATGTCGGCCGCGCTCTTCTCTTTTTGTACTTCGTTCTCGAGGACGTATTGACCGTCTTTGTAAAGTTCGCTGGCGGCAACATCGAGAGCGAGCAGAACGTCGTCACCGGGTTTGTAACCGGCAGCCTTGATGGCTTCCATGATAACTTCGAGAGCTTCTTCGTTGCTCTTCAGGTCCGGAGCGAAGCCACCTTCGTCACCGACGGCAGTGTTGTAGCCCTTGTCCTTGAGAACTTTTTTCAAGGCATGAAAGATCTCTGCTCCCATGCGCAGGGCTTCCTTAAAGGAGTCTGCACCGGTAGGCATGATCATGAATTCCTGGATGTCGACGTTGTTGTCGGCATGCTCACCACCGTTGATGATGTTCATCATCGGTAGTGGTAGCTCTTTGGCGTTAGTACCACCCAGATATTGATAGAGGGGCAGGCCGGCATCCTCAGCGGCGGCCTTGGCAACCGCTAGGGAAACACCGAGCAGGGCATTGGCGCCAAGATTGCTCTTAAAGTCAGTGCCATCCATATCCATGAGTTTACGGTCGATTTCGGTCTGGTCAGAAGCTTCCCAGCCAAGCAGAGCTTCCGAGATCACTTCGTTGACGTGGGCGACAGCTTTCAAAACACCTTTGCCGAGGTAGCGGTCTTTGTCGCCGTCACGCAGTTCCAGGGCTTCTCGCTCACCAGTTGAGGCGCCACTTGGTACCGAGGCACGACCCATGGCGCCACTTTCCAGGTAAACTTCGACTTCAACAGTTGGGTTGCCGCGCGAATCAAGAATTTCACGGGCATAAATATCAACGATTTCACTCATGGTTTCTGTCCCCTTATGCTAACGAATGGTTGGATGGCTTTATGTGGTGGTTGCAAGGCCTTTTATATAGCACATCAAGATAAAATTTAAACAACTTTTTGCCGACGATTGAACCGCCCGAAATGCGATATAATTGATTTGCATATCTCAAGATGGTATTTTGAAAGACTTAGCGTAGAAAAAAATACAAAGGCCTACTTTTTGGACGATTCTATACAACGACAAAGCTTTGAGCCAGCCGATCCCAAACTGGCTCACGCTCTTTTCGGTCAGCAGAACCGACATCTTAAACAGATCGAGCGTCTCACCGGGGTGCATGCCAGCTCTAAAGGGACCACGGCGCTGCTGGAGGGTTCCAGAGAGAATCTGGTGCATGCGATACGTTTGCTGGAAGAACTGGCTGGCCTGCTGAAGGCTGGCTTCCCCCTTCGTCCACCTGACATCGAGTATGCTGACCGTATCCTGCGCATGGATGCTTCAGTAAAGCTTACTGATATTTTCCTCGACACCGTGACCGTTTCGTCACGCAATAAGGCCATCGCTCCTAAATCCCTTGCCCAGAAAGCATATCTTGATGCCATGCGCAGCAACGATGTCGTTTTTGGCATCGGTCCGGCTGGAACAGGCAAGACTTACCTGGCGATGGCGATGGCGGTAGCGCAACTGAAGAAGAAAGAGATCAGCCGTATTGTGCTGGTGCGCCCGGCAGTGGAAGCTGGTGAGAAACTCGGTTTTTTGCCTGGAGATATTGCCGAAAAGGTCAATCCTTATCTGCGACCACTCTATGACGCCCTTTATGACCTGATGGATTTTGACCGTGGTCAGGCGTTGATTGATCATGGTGTGATTGAGGTAGCTCCCCTGGCGTTTATGCGCGGAAGAACTCTCAATGACGCTTTTGTGATTCTCGACGAGGCTCAGAATACGACCACGGAACAGATGAAAATGTTCCTGACCCGGCTCGGCTTCGGAACCCGTGCGGTCATTACCGGAGATGTGACTCAGGTCGACCTGCCCACTGGTCGGATCTCTGGACTGGTTCAAGCGAGGGAGATTCTGGATCGTGTTGAGGGAATCAGCTTTATCCGTTTTACTGATATGGATGTCGTCAGACATCCGATTGTTCAGGCTATTGTCAGAGCCTATGATGCTCATAAACCCTGCTAGCAGCCTGTCTGGTTTTCAGGGCTGAAGCGAAAATCTGGATGTTTAATGACTAAAAGCGAACGTAAATCTGAACAGCTCTCAGCTCAGAAATCATCATCTCACCTGACCAAACAAGATCAGCAAGGCGGTGATGAAAATTTCCAGAGAGTTTTGCTGCTGATTATTCTCGTGGTATCGCTGACATTTATCATCGTGCCGAAGGGTACTTTGACCCCGACTGAGTTTGCTCCCGGCGATATCGTCCCGCGAGACATCAAGGCGCCACGCGATATTCTGATCCCTGACGATGAGTTGTCAGAACAGAAACGTCATGATGCCGCGAGAGAGGTTGCCAGCCTCTATGATTTTGACCCGGCGACCGGGGCAATGATTTCTGACCAGGTGGATCAGATCCTTGCGTCTTTAAGTGTCGGTATCGACCTGGAAGTGACTGAAGATCAGCAGATTTCTGACCTGGAATCGAATTTTGGTGTCAAGGCTGACAAAAAGACTTTTACAGTATTAAAAGAGATTTCAGCACATGATGAAATCAAATCGCGTGTGACGCTTATCATGACCTCACTCTATCGACAGAAGGTTGCCGGTAATCTCAAGCTGTTCGAGGCCGACCGTTCGAAAGGTGTAATTTTTCGCAGTCTCAATACGCAAACAGAGACTGCTGACAGTAGTCAGACAAAGGTTATTGGCCTGGGACAGCTTCAGGATTCTCTCAAGAAAGCAGTTAAGGACACCGACCTTTCTGCCAGTCAACAAAAAGCTTTGCAAAGCCTGATTGAGCCGTTGTTGCGGCCGAATATCTCGTTTAATCAGAAGGAAACCGAAGCTCGCAGGCAGATTGCCAGGGAAGAGGTCAAACCAGTTCTCATTCAGGTCAAAAAGGGCGAAATGATTACCCGTGAGGGGGACCGTATCACCCTAGATCAGGTCAAGCGCCTCGGGGCTTTGCGTGATGATAGAAGCACGGTCTCTTTATGGCGCAATGCCACTGGAATGCTTCTTAGCTGTTTCCTTCTGGTCTATTTTTCTCATATTTTTGCCCGTCGCAATATTCGTAAATATCGTCCGGATAATCGCGATCTGATCTTCCTGGCGACGATCTTTGTTGTCCATATTCTGATCTTGAAAATTTCCATCTTTATTTCGGCGGCTCTGGACAGCGCGTTCCCTTATATTGATCAGAATACATATTATTACGTCTTTCCATTTGCCGTTGGCACCATGCTGGTGCGCATCGTTCTGAATTCCGAAATATCCCTGATCTTTGCCATCCTTTCGGCCATTGTTACCGGTGCCCTGTTCGGCAACAGCTATGCCGTAATGGTCTTTGCCTTTTTGACCAGTCTTTCCGGTGCTCATTGGGTCCGCCACGTGACGGAGCGTTCTTCCCTGTTTCGTGCCGGTCTGAGGCTTGGCATGTTTAACTTTGTGCTGCTTTTTGCCCTTCATCTTATGACCAGCAGACCCTTCGATCTGCAGTTGATTTACAAACTTGGGTTTGGCTTTGTCGGGGGATTAGTTGCGGCTGTTGTGGTGACCGGTGTTGTTCCTCTGGTAGAATCGATTTTTCGTTATACGACCAATATCAAATTGCTTGAGCTCGCCAACATGAACAACCCGGTACTGCGTGACCTGATGGTGCAGGCTCCAGGGACCTATCATCATTCAATTATCGTTGGTAACCTGGCCGAAGCGGCGGCTGAAAATATCGGTGTGAATCCCTTGATGGTCAGGGTGGCCGCCTATTACCACGACATCGGTAAAATCAGAAAGCCGCTTTATTTTATTGAAAACATCGGTGGGCAGGAGAACCGTCACGATAAACTTGCTCCCTCCATGAGTGCCTTGATTTTGATGGCGCATGTCAAAGACGGGGCTGAAATGGCCCGTGAAAACCGGCTTGGTCAGGCCCTTATTGATATTATCCGGCAACATCATGGGACCGGCCTGATGAAGTTCTTCTATGATCGGGCGAAAAGTAAGGCCGACCCGGAGGTAGAGCAGATAGATGAGCGGGATTACCGCTATCACGGCCCCAAACCGCAGACTCGTGAAGCGGCTCTGATCATGCTGGCTGATGCCATTGAAGCCGCCAGTCGGACCTTGACAGATCCCACCCCGGCCCGTATCCAGGGGATGGTGCAGAAGATTATCAACAACATATTTATTGACGGCCAGCTGGATGAATGTGAGTTGACCCTCAAAGATATTCATAATATCGCGAAAAGTTTCAACCTCGTACTGGGCGGTATTTTTCACTATCGAGTCGATTATCCGGAACCGGTCAGCAAGGAACGTGTTACTGAAAAAGGGCCCAGGAGTTTAGATGAAGATCGAAATCGAAAATCGTCAGACCAAACAGAAGATAAGAAAAATCCTCCTGCGAAAGGTAGCACGGAAGATCTTAAGCGTCTCGGCATGTCCTGATGCTCAGCTCTCTATTCTGATTGTCGACGATGCTCAGATACAGGAAGTCAATCGAGACTACCTGGGCAAAGATTGTCCCACCAATGTCATCTCTTTTGCTATGCAGGAAGGTGAGGGGAGCGGCGTCCAGCCAGATCTGCTTGGCGATGTGGTTATCTCTGCCGAGACGGCAGCACGTGATGCTGGTGAGGCACAGACTACGTTCGAGAGTGAACTGTATTTTCTACTTTTGCATGGTATCCTGCACTTGCTTGGCTATGACCACGAACGTGGTACACAAGCAGAGGCAAAACGCATGGAAGCCAGAGAACAAGAAGTGTTCTTGCAGATTCGTGAGGAGTTCCTTACCGAATGACCAGTGAGCCGACCAGGCCCAATGAATCGACTAAGGCCAGTGGCTCAACTAAGGCCAGTGAACCCAGTGAGTTTACCAAGCCCAGGGGGTTTGTCGGTAGCCTGAATTGTGCGATTGAGGGAATCCTCTGGGCGGTTAAAACTCAGCGCCACATGCTTTTCCATCTGCTTGCAGCCATCCTGGTGCTGGTCGGGGCGCTGTTCTTACGTCTCACTCTGCACGAATTTGCTCTGCTGGCTCTGGCCATTACTCTGGTTTTGTTTGCCGAGCTTGTGAATACTGCAATCGAAGTGACCGTTGACCTCGTGTCGCCTGATTTTCATCCCCTCGCGCAACGGGCCAAAGATGTTGCTGCAGGAGCGGTGCTCCTTGCCAGTGTCGGTGCCATGGTGCTTGGCTACCTGGCATTGTCGAGATTCTTTTTTGTTGCTGAGGTCAGCGTTACTCACGATTTCATGAGAACAACCGGCAACGTGGCGGTTATCTCGGTTGTCATCGTTGTCCTTCTGGTTGTTCTGATCAAAGCCCGGGTTGGTCGCGGTACGCCACTGCACGGCGGCATGCCAAGCGGTCATGCCGGCATCGCGTTTTCAATCGCAACCTCGGTGGCCTTTGCTGAAGTTGGTTTGCTGGTTATTCTGTTAGCCTGGCTGCTCGCTGGTCTGGTGGCACAAAGTCGGGTTCTGCTTGGTGTACACAGCTTTACGGAAATTGTAGCTGGAAGTTTGCTGGGTATTTTGACAACTCTGGTCATGCATCTGATGTTTCATTAAAACTGAATGAAAGGGAGTCATTTCTGGTGGAAGATGGTAATACCCCCCCCCGCAACTCATGGCTGACGGCTTTGAGCCGTATCGTTCGGGGACAGCCTCGCGCCTTGACAGAAAAAGAACTGCAGGAAGCAATCAATAGTTCAGAAGAGGAGGGCATCCTCAATGAGTCTGAAGGCGATATGTTGCAGTCGATTTTCGAATTCGGCGATACCATCGTCCGTGAAGTCATGGTGCCACGCACCGATATGGTCTGTTCTTCTGCTGACTCGAATCTAAGTGATTTTCTTGAGCTGATCATAAGTTCCGGGCATTCTCGGGTGCCTCTGTACGAAGGCTCGACGGATCAGATTGTTGGTGTGGTTTATGCGAAAGACCTCTTGCGCAACTGGGGGGCAAACGATGACACCCTGACCCTTACCGAGGTGATGCGTACCCCATATTTCATTCCGGAGACCAAGAGAATTGAAGACCTGCTTGTGGATTTTCGTACCCGACGAGTGCACATGGCAATTGCTGTCGATGAGTATGGCGGGACATCCGGTCTGATCACAATTGAAGATTTGCTCGAAGAGATTGTCGGTGACATTCAGGATGAATATGATCTTGAGGTCCCCTGGCTCCAACCTCAGGATGACGGTACTCTCCTGGTGGATGCCCGGGCTAATGTCGAGGAGTTGGAAGAGTATTACGACATTGAAATCCCGCGTGAGAAATTTGATACGATTGGCGGATACCTTTTTCACCTGTTGGGAAATGTGCCGAAACCTGGAGAAAAAATTACTGACAACGGTCTTGTTATGATGGTTGAAAAGTCCGATGAACGTAAGATAGCTTCGGTTCGCATCTGGCGTGATAAGGAAGCTGTCACCTCCTGATATGCGCCGTTTTCTTCCTGACAAAGTAACCTGTGCCAGTGCCTTCTCAGGCCTTCTGCTGGCATGTTCATTTCCGCTCCCGGACTATACTGCGCTTGCCTGGTTTGGTCTCATCCCCTTGATTGTGGTAATGCAGCACCGTCCTTTCAAAAGCGGATTTGTTGCCGGAGTGGTCTTCTTTGCGACGACCCTGTACTGGCTCAATATTGTTATGACCACTTATGGCCACCTGCCGTTGGCTGTCTCCTTTCTGCTTTATCTGCTGCTGGCCGGTTATCTGGCCCTGTTCTGGGGGACAGCGACCTGGGCTGCGTGTCGTCTCAAGGAATTCAGAAACTACTCTTATGCGTTGACATTGCCGGTCCTCTGGGTCGCGCTGGAGTTCCTGCGAGAATTTTTGCTGACCGGATTCCCCTGGGCGACGCTTGGTTATTCACAGCATGCCTGGTTGCCGATGATTCAGTCCGCCGACCTTTTCGGTGTGTATGGCCTGAGTTATCTTCTCCTCTTGGGTAATGTTGTTCTTGGACTGAGTCTTTTGGCGCTGCGGCCAAAATCTTCGCAATCAGTCATCTCGCAAACCATCCCTGGAAAAGCCTGTTTTGTGACAGTCCTTTTGCTGCTGCTCAATTACGGTTATGGCCAATGGTCTCTGCAACAGGATCTTGACGGTCGTGATGAGACCCTGCAGGCAGCCCTTGTTCAGGGTAATATCCCGCAAGATCTGAAATGGCATCCAGACAATCAATTGCATACGGTAAAAACCTATCGTGACCTTTCGCTGCGGGCTGAGCGGTCTGGAGCGAGTGATCTGATTGTCTGGCCTGAAGCCGCCATGCCCTTTTATTTTCAGGACGGCGGGCCGTTGGCGGAATCGATTGCGCAGTTGCCTGTAGAAACAGGCTCCTCGCTCCTCTTTGGCAGCCCGGCATATCGCAGAACCCCTGGGGCAGATAAAGACACTGGCGGATTGCGTTACCTGAACAGTGCCTTTCTCCTCTCGCCAACAGCACAAATTCTAGGCCGCAGCGACAAAGTTCATCTTGTCCCCTTTGGAGAATATGTGCCCCTCAGTGGTTTCCTGCCTTTTGTCAATAAATTGGTCGCCGGCATTGGCGACTATTCTCCCGGAGAGATCACCCCTCTGCCGATTCAGGGCCATCAACTGGGGGTGCTGGTCTGCTATGAAGTGATTTTCCCGGAACTGGCCCGCGAGTATGTTCGCCAGGGCAGTGACCTGCTTGTCAATATTACCAACGATGCCTGGTTCGGTAAGTCGTCGGCACCCTGGCAACATCTGGCAATGGCGCGTTTTCGGGCGATTGAAAATCGTGTCTGGCTGGTTCGTGCGGCCAATACGGGGATCTCAGCGTTTGTTTCACCGTCAGGAAAAATTGTTCAGCAAAGTGATCTTTTCGAGACTGCTTTGCTGACAGGAGCGGTTGGCTTAGGTGCCCGACCAGGGCTTTATTCGCACATGGGTGATATCGTTCCGGGGGGCTTCCTGATTATCAGCTTACTCTGGCTGATTCAGACCCGTCGCCGTTTTTTGTGATTAATAGACTCATCCTGTAAAAAAACGAATCTCTGTACACCACAGAGCCTCAGAGAACTCAGAGAAGTTCAAAAGCATAAATGTTCTGGTTTTACTCTGTGTTCCCTGTGACTCTGTGGTAAGCATTTAGGGCTGTTGTCGGGTTGTATTTTGTGAACACTTGAGACCTCTCTCAGGAAAATCCTGAAATCGATTAAGTTTCCTTGTCCCTTTTGCTTTCTGCGGTTATAATTCGCAGTTCGATTTTCTAAATTGGGAGCTCCTGATGTTTCGTGAAGAGATAGAATTGTTGAAAAACCTCCAGGAAAAGCTTGCTGAGCTGAGGAGGTATCTTTGACGTTGATAGCAAACGTGAACGGGTATCAGAATTAGATGCCGAAATTGCCAGACCAGAATTCTGGAATAATAATGAGAAAGCTCAAGAAGTCCTGAAGGAAAAAACTTTACTGCAGAAGCTGGTTGAAGACTGGGACTCAGTTGATCACGCTCTGGAAGATGTCCAGATTCTGATTGAACTTGGTGAGGACTGTGAGGACGAGGAGACATTAGCGGAAGTTCGTGGCCTATTGCCTGGCCTGGAAAAAAAAGTCGGGCAGATGGAGTTTGCCCGCATGCTCTCCGGTGAGCATGATGTCAGTAACGCCATTGTCAGCATTAATGCTGGTGCTGGTGGCACAGAAGCCCAGGATTGGGCCGAGATCCTCCTGCGCATGTACTTGCGTTGGTGCGAACGTAAAGGCTTTAAGGCCGAAATCACCGATTACCAGCCAGGCGATGAAGCTGGCACCAAAGGCGTGACTTTTACGGTCTCTGGCGACTATGCATATGGTTATCTGAAGGCTGAAAAGGGTATCCACCGACTGGTGCGAATTTCGCCTTTTGACTCCAATGCCCGTCGTCATACGTCGTTTTGTTCTGTATTTGTCTTTCCTGAACTTGCTGACGATGTTGATATTGAAATCCTTGATAAAGATCTGAAAGTTGATACTTATCGTGCCAGTGGTGCGGGTGGCCAGCACGTTAACAAAACGGATTCAGCGATCCGGATAACGCATATCCCCAGCGGTGTCGTGGTCAGTTGCCAGAACCAGCGTTCCCAACACAAGAACCGCGCTATCGCGATGAAACAGTTGCAAGCGCGGCTCTATGAGTTGGAGATGGAGAAGAAGGAGAGCGAAGCCGAGGCTCTCGGTGGTGAGAAGAAGGGCATTGCCTGGGGAAGTCAGATTCGTTCTTATGTCCTGCATCCGTACCGCATGGTCAAAGACCATCGCACCGATTATGAGGTCGGCAACGCCGATGCCGTCCTTGACGGTGATCTAGACGGTTTTATCGAGGCTTATTTGATGCAGTAGGATGTGGTGAGGAACGAACCGCATCGGTTTTGCACGAACATATAAATGAAAAACAGACGAATCAAACGATGCGGTTCACTCCGTTCACCAGCATCCTACGGTGATTCATGATTTGCGGATGTGTGGCGTTGAATAATTACTACAAGGAACAAGCTTATGTCTGCAGAAAACAGTAATGAAATTGTCGATCAACGACGCATCAAACTGAATGACCTGCGCTCGCAGGGGGTCAATCCCTTTGCCAATGGTTTTATTGCTAGCTCTACGGCAAGGGATGTTGAACTGGCTCATGCTGATCACGATAAAGAAGCCTTGGAGTCGGTTGAGACGGTCTACCATGTCGCTGGTCGGATTATGGCGAAACGCGATTTTGGTAAAGCCGCTTTTATACAGATTCAGGATCGAACTGGCCGCTTGCAGATTTATGTCGCCAAAAATGTCGTCGGCGACGAGAGCTTCGACCTGTTTCGTAAATTCGACCTCGGTGACATTGTCGGCTTGTCAGGACGTCCGTTCCGAACTAAAACCGATGAACTTTCCATACGCGCCGATTCGATTCAACTCTTGACCAAATCAATGTTGCCGCTACCGGAAAAGTGGCATGGCCTGACTGATGTGGAAACCCGTTATCGTCAACGCTACCTCGATCTGATGGTCAACCCAGATGTTCGTGAGGTCTTCCGCAAGCGTAGCCAGATCGTTTCACTGATCCGTGATTATATGGTGGAACGTGATTATCTTGAAGTTGAAACGCCGATGATGCAGCCGCTTGCCGGTGGAGCAACCGCCAAGCCCTTCACCACACATCACAATACCTTGAAGATGGACCTTTTCCTGCGCATCGCCCCGGAACTCTACCTCAAACGTCTGGTTGTCGGTGGTTTTGAGCGAGTCTTCGAGATCAACCGTAACTTCCGCAACGAAGGTATCTCGATCCAGCACAACCCTGAATTCACCATGATGGAGTTCTACCAGGCATATGCCACTTATGAAGACCTGATGGATCTCACCGAAGAGCTGATCTGTCATGTGGCAGAAGAGGTGGTTGGTAGTCTGAAGTTCAAGTATGGCGAACGCGATGTTGACCTGAGCCGTCCCTGGCAGCGTCTGACCGTGCGTGAATCTGTACTTAAATATGGCGATATCAGTGAGGCAGACGTTGATGATCATGGAAAGCTACTGGCATATGCTGACAAGCTTGGTCTGGAATTCGACAAGAAGATCGGTTATGGCAAACTGCTGATGGAAGTTTTCGATGCGGTGGTAGAACCT
>DAOWJU010000265.1 GCA_030640215.1 Desulfuromonadales bacterium | reverse complement strand
TGGATTCTACTTTACAGCATATAAGTATAGCATAGCGCAGAGCCCGATTAAACCGGCAAAACTGTTGCCGAAGGGTGAACAGCTATGATAAAAGTGTCTGTTCACTTGAGGGGTTTATGCCGAAACGGGCCGAAAAACCAAAAAAATCATTCTTCGCCATGCTGGTCCGCGCCCTTTTGGGCCTGGGTCTGCTAGGCCTGTTGCTGGCGGTTCTTTTACCGGTCGGTGCCTATTTTTACGTTTCCAAGTCGTTGCCTCGCGTCGACACTCTCGCCGATTATCGACCACCGATCATCACCAGAGTACTCAGCGATGACGGCACAGTCATTGCGGAACTTTTTGAGGAACGGCGCATCATCGTGCCGGTCTCCCGCATGCCGAAACAGCTGATCCAGGCGTTTGTCGCTGCCGAAGATGCAAACTTTTTCAAACACCAGGGCGTCGACGTCGTCTCGATTTTGCGAGCGGCTCTGAAAAACATTGAGGCGGGCGGCATTGTTCAGGGTGGCAGCACAATCACTCAGCAGGTCGCCAAAAGTCTGCTTTTGACTCCGGAGCGCAAGTTCAAACGTAAATTCAAAGAAGCGATTCTTGCTTACCGGATGGAGAAACGTCTCTCCAAGGAAGAAATCCTCTACCTTTACCTTAACCAGATTTTTCTCGGCCATGGCGCTCATGGTGTACAAGCCGCTGCCGAGAACTATTTCGACAAGGATGTCGAGAATCTGAGCCTGGCCGAATGCAGCATCCTGGCCGGTCTGCCAAAGGCCCCCAGCCGCTATTCTCCCTACCGTCACTATGAGCGCGCCAAAGATCGCCAGGTCTACGTGCTCGGCCGCATGGTCAGCGAGGGCTTTATCAGCCAGAAAGAAGCTGATCAGGCCAAAGCAGAAGAGCTGGAAATCCGGCCACGGATTAATCAACACATCACCGACGCGGCTTATTTCACCGAACAGGTGCGTCGCTACCTGGAGAAAACCTACGGTGAAGAGCAACTTTACCGCGGCGGCCTCGAAGTCCATACCAGCATGAGCCTGCAGATGCAGCTGGCTGCCCAGGCTGCGGTTCAGGCGAACCTGCGCGATCACGATAAACGCCAGGGGTATCGCAACCCTCTGGCCGTTCTGAGCGTTGAAGAAGAACAAGCTTTCCTGCGCCAGCAGGCCGAAGCTTTTACTGAAAAGCCGCCTCAACTTGATGATATTGTCGAAGCGGTGCTCAGCGGAGCGGACAAAAAGAGCCTGCAGCTGCTGATCTCAAGAGAGGAAGGACAGGACGCCGGACAGGAAGGGCGCATCACGTTGAAGTCAGCGAAGTGGGCTGGGCCACCACAACTGGTGAAACGCACTGGCAAGGCAACGGGAAACGCCACAGAGAACACCACCCGTCTGCCGCTCGGTTCCAAAGTTCAGGTCCGCATAGTGGCAAACCCGGAAGAGGGCCCGTGGCAGTTGACTCTGGAACAGGAACCACTGGCACAGGGAGCACTGCTGGCGATGGATCCCCATAACGGTCAGATCAAGGTGATGGTAGGCGGTTATGATTTCCGTACCAGCCAGTTCAACCGTGTGCTTCAGGCCCGTCGTCTGCCCGGTTCAGCAATGAAGCCACTGATCTACGCAGCGGCTCTCGATAAAGGTTACACCCCGGCCACAATCATTCTCGACACCCCGGTGATTTACAAGGAGCGTCTTGAAACGGGCGAAATCAAGGAGTGGAAGCCGAAAAACTATTCCAAACGCTTCTACGGACCGGTGCCTCTACGTACCGCGCTGGCAAAATCTTTCAATGTCATCACGATCAAAATTCTCGAAGACATCGGCGTACGTTATGCCGCCAACTATGCCCGTAAGCTCGGCATTGAATCGCACCTTGATGAGGACCTGACTCTCGGTCTCGGCTCGTCAGCACTAACGCCGATGGAGTTGGCACGCAGCTATTCCGTTCTGGCCAATGGCGGCGTCAAGGTCATGCCGACCTACATCAACAAGATTCTCGATCGCGACGGCAAGGTTGTCGAATCGAACGATCCGGCTGATTTCCCCGCAGGACCACAGGCGGGACAGAAGTTGATCGGCCAATCACGCAGCCGGGTCATCAGTGCGGAAACCGCCTACCTGACCACCAACATCCTGGAAAGTGTGGTGCAGAAAGGCACCGGATGGCGCGCCAGGGCGTTAAAACGGCCGGCTGCCGGTAAAACCGGCACGACCAATGATCTCAAAGACGCCTGGTTTATCGGCTACGTCCAGCAATTGCTGGCGGTTGCCTGGGTCGGTTATGATCAGGAACGGCCGTTGGGCAAAAGGGAAACCGGCTCCAAAGCCGCCGCACCGGCCTGGGTGGCTTTTATGGCCGAGGCGGTCAAGGACATGCCGGTCGAACAGTTTCCGGTTCCAGACAGCATAGACTTCCGACCTATCGACCCTCTCACCGGCTTGTTGGCTCCCGAAGACAGTCTGGAGATTCTCATCGAAGCCTTTGCACCCAATACCGCTCCGGTGCGTTATGCAATCGAAGAAAAAACTCCCCAGGCCAAGGATTTCTTCCGCCTGGATATGGATGATCTCTGATAATTAATTATGGGGACATGTACTTGTTACGTGTCCCCATAATTAATTACTTCATTCGCCCCACTCCCACCTGCGGACACCGCCCAACCACCGGGCAAGCCGAGCACCAAGCTGTTTGCGCCCGGCAGCATTGTCGGCCATGAAAAATCAACACATGTGCAGTCTGAGTCCAACGCTCAGCCGGCAGTAATTCACAGAGCTGCTTTTCCACCCCCTCTGCCGTACTAGCCGTCGCCCAACCTAGCCGTCCAGAAATTCGACCAACATGGGTATCCACCACCATACCAGGCACATCAAAAGCATTACCCAAAACCACATTTGCGGTTTTACGACCAACCCCAGGCAAGGCAACCAATTCTGACATCTGCTGCGGGATCTCGCCATTATGAGAGTTGATCACTGCGGTGGCACAACCGACCAGGCTTTTTGCCTTGTTGCGGAAAAACCCGGTTGAGCGAATCAACGCCTCAACGTCTGCCACTTCAGCCTGCGCCATAGTTAGCGGATCTGGGAAGCGTTTAAAGAGGTCCGGGGTCACCAGATTCACGCGCACATCGGTACACTGTGCAGAGAGAATCGTCGCCACCAGCAGTTGCCACGGATTCTGGTGAATGAGGGCACAATGGGCTTCCGGATAGGTTACCTCAAGACAGTTGAGTGTCGCTAGTGCGTGGCGTGATGTTATGCGGGGCTTTTTCATTATTGTCAGAGCTGGATTTGGCTTATCAGGTAGTTATCAACCTTCTCCACAGAGTTATCCACAATGATCCAAAATCAAGAACACCCACCTGCTCGTTACACTCGCTTCCCCCCTGTTTTACAGTGGGGATTGAGGGGGGTAAAAGCTGTGGTTTCTGATTCAGAAACTTAGCCGGGAGCTGCTTCCAGACGACCACCAGCCAACGACCGCAACCGCACCGACCGGCGTGTATCGGTTACCTGCACCGTCATTGTCAACGGCAGGTGACTGGAGGCCTGACGGGCCAGGAAGCTGCGATTGATCGATGCCTCGAGAACCCGCACATCTCCACGCAGATAGGCGCGATCACGCCCGAAAACCGGGCAGCGGGAAGGGTAGCTACCACGCCAGAGCGGGCGGCGGGTCCGGCGCAGAGCTGAAGCCAACTCAAGATTGCCTGCGCCCCAGAAATAGTCGGCAAAATCACCCAGAATCAGTGCCGGGCAGGGCAAAGAAGGATTGCCGAGCAGTTCCGGACCAAGCAGGTTGGCAATCTGGTGACTGCGAAAACGCGGGAAGCTGTCGAGGCAGACGTTGAGCAGATGCAGGCGTTTACCGCCAAGTTCCACATCGGCACGCAGACACTGGCCACCGAAACCAAGGTCGAAGATTTGCACAGCTTTGAGTGGGAAGAAAGAAAGGTAAGCAAGCGGTCCACCACCGGCATCACGAAAAATATCAAGACTGAGACGCTCCGCCAGGTAAGGCAGGATGTCGACTTGGTGAGCCGCACCAAACTCCTGTAGAGCAACGATATCAGGAGCGCTGTCTGCGATTACATTCAGAATCCGATCAGGATTTACCTGACCGTCACTGCCACGGCAATGCTGAATGTTATAAGTCATGATGCGAGCGGTGGTCATTCCTGCCTCGCTACTGTCGGCCTGTCTCTCTAGTGACAAACAGGCTGCTCTGGAATTATGACAACTGGCCTATGGTTGCTTTACGCGCTTAACACTGAGA
>DAOWJU010000104.1 GCA_030640215.1 Desulfuromonadales bacterium | reverse complement strand
TCTTCAACAAAGATAAAGACATCGCGAATGGCGTTCTCATCCTGGTCTGTTGTCAACAGGACGTCCCAGTAGACCCAGCACTCTTCAGGATCGATTTCATCCAAAGCAGGAACGGCATCCAGCTGTGCAACCACAACGGCTTTGCCAAGTTGAAGCAGTTCACCCAAGAGAAACTGCGGTTGCACCCCTTGACGGAAAAGGCCGGTATCGGGTCGAAAGCGTATCCGATAAGTGGTCTGTAATCTTGAATCACTTTTAATGACCTGAACTTCAAGGTCCTTTTCCTTCTCATGAAATGGCAAAAGAGCTTGAAAGGCAGCGACCAGATCTGCAGTCAATTCATCGTCAACCTTATCGGCACCGAATTCAGAGAGGATCATACCTTTGAGATGGTCCTGAGCTGACAGGGTGAGAGAAACCAGCTCCTGGTCAACCTGACGCTCTCCGGAACGAACCCTCTCAAAAACTGTTTCAGCCTCATGACAGAAGCCAGCGACATCATCGAAGCCAACCAGGCTACCAGACCCTTTAAGGGTATGCAGGACACGAAAGACCCTGTCAATCTGGGCCAAATCGTCCGGAGACTCCTCCAGTTCCAGCAGAGCCGCTTCCAGTTCCTGGATCAGTTCTAACGCCTCATCTCTGAAAGTATCACTCAGGCTGCTCATACTGGACAAACCATGCGCACAACAGCTAACAGCTGCTCCGGCTTGAAAGGCTTAACAATCCAGCCAGAGGCACCGGCCGACTTGCCTTCCTGCTTCTTTTCAGGCTGAGATTCGGTCGTCAGCATAATGATCGGCATGAAACGATTGCCGGGATTCTGGCGGACTTCCTTGATCAGGGTAATCCCGTCCATGTTGGGCATATTCAGATCAGTGACCATCATGTCAATGGTTTCAGTGGTCAGCTTCCTTAAGGCATCAACTCCGTCGACTGCCTGAAGAACTTCATAGCCAGCACCTTCCAGAGTCATATGCAGCACCTGGCGCACCGTTGCGGAATCATCTACGGTCATCACCCGTTTACTCATAGTTCCATCTCCTTAAACCGTAAAAAACTGGACATTATGTTACTGGAGTCCAGAGACACTCATTAGCATCGCCGTGATTGCAGATAAAATCTTTGGTAAAGCCGACTTCATCGAGAAATTGTGCAAACTTGGCATTTTCACCGAGTCGCAAACACATTTTTTTGCCACGCCCGCTTGAGAAACGATGACATGCACAAAGCAGCTGGATACCCGCCACATCGACAGCAGTCGCCGAAGAGACATCAACCGTCACCCTCTCCGCACTATCGAAAGCCTCGACCAGACGTTTTTTGAGGTCACCAATATGATTGATCGTCATATCACCTTCGACCAGCAGAGTACCAGCATCGTTTTCCGCATCAAAAGACCAGTTTGTCATAACTAAAGAATAACTCCACTTTTGAATTCGTCCAATGAATCAAAACAAATCGATGTTATCGCCTAAACCATGGTCACGGTTTGCTGACCATTCATCCTCCTCAGCCGTTACAACGGACTGCAGAGGGTCGTCCTTGTCAATAAAACGCCTGTGAACCTGACGCTCACTATCCATCGTATAGCAATGTTCCAGATCAACGAAAAGGGCTTCCATATTAGCATTGTCAGACTCTGTCACTTCTTCATCAGTCGATGAGCTGAGGAGCTCAAACCGCTCAAATGCCGGGGCCAGTTTTTCCTGGAAACTCTTCCGGATATCAATCGTATTAACGACTTCGTTGATATCATCAGAGAGGTTGGCTGTTGCCTGATCAACCTCAGTGGCGAATTCCATGAGTTTCAAGCAGTTGGCTTCAATCGTTGCCATACGCTCCTGAGCGTCCTCAAGCAGGGCACCAACACTGCCGGTATTGGCTTGGGTTTCCTGACTCACATCCTGCAAGTGGACGGCGTGACTGGTAATCGTTGTGCATTCCCGGGCCAGGACCAGAGCATGCCGGTTTGCTTCCTCGGCAACAACGTGGATATTTTGCGCAATGATGTCGAGTCCAGCACCTTGCTTTCTGGCGTGAGCAGCATTGATCGCAGCATTCATGGCCAGCAATTGTATTTCCTCGCCAATCATTTCGACTTCTTCAACCAAGCCAGCAACTGCCTGAATCCCTTGGCAAACGTCAGTCAAATGCACACCAGCTGTTTGATGGACATGACGGGTTTCAAACAGATAGTCAGTTATTATTCTTAAGACTTCCAGAACGGCTGCAAAGCGGCTGTCACAGCCAACGTTTGTCGCACGGGAAAGTTCTCTGGTATCTTCAGCCATAGAGACAACACTGGCAACCATACCGTGCAGGTTGTCAGAGAGGTTATCAGCAGCAACCAGAAACTCATGGCTGGCCAGACCAAGTTGTTCGTTCTGCAATCGGCAGATACGAGCAAATAAACGGGACGCCTCGTCATCACGGCTAAAATCGGAGCGCTGACTGAATTTTTCCAGGTGCTGGCCTAGACCGGTGAGGGCTTCCTGCACATGGTCGAGGCGTTGACGAGTGATATCCTGAAATTGCAATGCAGAGATCATCTCACCAAAATTTTGCGTTACGTCATGAGAGCGTTCACTGAGCCGAGCCGTCCATTGCCCGGTCTCAATACAGTTCGTCATAAAAGCTGTCAGTAAGCCACGAGCCTTCTCAACTTCTCGGCTGGCAATTCTGATTGCACCAGATTGAGCGGCTTCTTCCATCTTCAGCGATCTGTTGATCATCGGCACCAGGGCTTCGGTTCGTTCAGAGATCTCGACAATTTTTTCATAAATCAAGCTGCCGAGTTCATCAAGTGACTTTGCCAGGACTCTGGCCCCGGAAGCATAATCTTTAGCGGCTGCAATACGCGTTGATACACGCAGGGCGTGCAGGGTTTTAATGACTTTTCGCAAGCCGCCAACCGGTTCATAAAGCTCGTTTATCTGACCATTCACCTTGTTGAGCAACAGGCAGATATCTGTCGATTTTTCATCCGTGGCAGAGATCCAGAGGCTGCAGCGCTCGACCAGCAGTTGGAGATGCTGCAGGGTACTTTCACCATCATCTCCGTGCAGAAGCTGCAAGACCTCACCAGCAACTTTTGAGATCTCACCTGCTCGATCATAAAATAGTTTAATCTTGCTGCCCAGTTCCAGGAAGCTGTCCTCAGTCGCAAGACTGACACCTGCCAGATCTGCAATTAGTGCATCAAGGCTCTCCGAGTCCCAGCGCCAACAGCCGTGATCTTGTAGGTTAATGACATCCGAAGATGTTTGTATCTCAGCCTGCATCAAATACATCCTGTGCTCAATTGCTCGACATGGTGTTTGCTGACAAAGAGGAGAGCCCCAAACCGCTTTCAACCGCAAGCTGGACCTCGGCAATCCGAAAAGGCTTCTTCAGCCAAGTCATTACTCCCAGGGAGCGGGCCTCTCGCCTGGCGGAAGTATCATCGCGGCAGCTGATAATCACCACGGGCAGTTCGGCGTAATCTTCAGATTTACGTAAGTGACGTACCAGTTCCAGGCCATCCATCTCCGGCATCTGCCAATCAACAATCATCATGTCAATATTATGACTGGCAAGTTTATCGAGAGCATCGAGGCCATTTTCAGCTTCAATCACCTGCAGGCCATGCACGTTCAAGGCGAAGCACAACATCTGACGCAAGCTAGGCTGATCATCAACGATACAGACTGTTTTGGGCATGAAAATCTCCATTAAGATCAGCAATAACTAAGTAAACTAAGACCAATTTTCATGCCAACTTCTTGAGAAGTAAAATAACACACGACAGCAACAAAAGATCCCTTGCAATATCAACTAGTTGCAAGGATCACGATAGAAACTATCAAATCAAAAACAGAATTTATTCAAGAAATAGGACGAAATCACATGTGCATTATGGCACAGGAATGTGACAGCGACACAGGATAGCGCCGCAGGAAAAGTTAAGAGGCATCATTGGCATCTTCGATGCCAAGTTCTTCAATTTTACGGTAAATCGTACGACGGCTCATACCCAATAAACGGGCGGCCTGACTTTTGTTGCCACCAGACTTTTCCAGAGCGGCGACAATTCTTGTGGCATCGTCTTCATTGTCTCCGGTAAAAGCTTCAACAGCACCCTGCAGTTCAGGAGGCAGGTGTTTGAGGCCAATAATCTCCCCTCGACACATGACAAATGCGTGCTCTACCGCATGCTGAAGTTCACGAATATTCCCAGGCCAGTCATAGCTTGTCATCTGCTTGGCAGCATCATCATCAAGCCTTTGCATCTGGCGATTGAAACGCTGGTTGTAAAGGCCAATAAAGTGCTCTATGAGCAGCGGGATATCCTCACGACGTTTGCGCAAGGGTGGCATCGGGATTTGCACAACACGCAAGCGATAGTAGAGATCTTCACGGAACTCATCATTGCGAACTTTTTTCATAAGGTCCTGATTGGTCGCAGCGACAATCCGCACATCGACCTTGATCGTTCCCGTGCCACCGACCTTTTCGATCTCTTTGTTCTGTAAAACGCGCAGAAGTCGCACCTGAAGTGCCGGTGATATGTCACCAATTTCGTCGAGAAAGATCGTGCCGCCATGGGCCTGCTCGAAACGTCCGACCTTGTCCTTCATCGCACCCGTGAAAGAGCCTTTGACATGACCGAACAGTTCACTTTCCAGAAGGTTTTCCGGCAAGGCCGCACAGTTGACCTTAACCAGAGTGTTTTCACGCCGGTCACTTCGATAGTGCAAGGCTTCGGCGACCAACTCCTTGCCAGTGCCACTTTCCCCGGCTATCAGCACTGTGGTATCAACTTCGGCCAGATTCTCAATGAGATCAAACATGACTTGAACCGGTTCACTACGGCCCACGATATGCTCGAATTTCTGGCGCTTTTTCATACTCTTTTCGAGAGTTTCCAGGCGGGTCTCGTCACGTACCGTTAAAACCACACCGATTGGATTTCCAGTATCTCCCAGACAAGGCGCAGCAGAGATATTCAGAATGCACTGTTTTTGCGATGGATCTGTGATTTCCAAGCGTTGCGAGGCAAGCTGCTCATTTGTCATCAAAGTTTTTTCGACGATCTCAGTAAATGTTGCCCGGATGTTCTGTGGCATTTGCGCAAGTGACATACCGACAACATTGCCAGGTAATCCGAACAGGTTGATAAGGGCCTGATTTGCTTCGAGGACATTCTGGCACTGATCGACCAACAGGATCCCATCGCGGACACTGCCAAAGATAGCAGTCAGGTGCGCCCGAAAATGTTCACGTTGATCGACAACGGTTTTATGTCTGAGGGCCATTTTGGCCACTCTCAGGAGGGTTTCCTGCCGTAACGGCTTGGGTATATAATCGAAGGCACCCTGTCTTACGGCTTCAGCCGCAGTAGAGACCTCCGGAGCACCGGTGATCATCACCACCGGGGTATGCGACAAATGAGCTCGTATCTCCTTGAGCAGATCAAGTCCACTATGCCGACCCAGCTGAATGTCGAGGAAGACCAGGTCAAAAACACTTTGCTGGATCAGCTCTTCAGCTTCGTTAAACGATGACGCGGTTGTTACAAGGTAGCCTTCGTCTTGCAGGAAAGAGCTCAGGGTAAAACGCAGGCTTTCTTCATCATCGATCACCAGGATGTGGGCGGTCATTACATTCCCTTTGCTTTGGATTTTACTTGAATTTGGAAGAATCTTAGCAACTGTTCAGCTTACAAACAAAACCTCTGGACACGGATAAGAATCTGATTTACACGGATCGAACAAAATCTAACGCCTTAGATACCTTTTCTTTAAATCCGTGTTCATCCGTGCAATCCGTGTCCAAACAATTTAAAGATCTTTACTTTTATACTTGCCGGACGGGCAACGTTTCATCGCGCAACACCAGGACCGTACCAAGCTCACGTAGTCCCTGACCAGTCAAGGGCGCCATAGTCAACCCAAGCACGAGAGGTTGTCCGGCGCCATTAGTCGTTTCCAGACGGAAGATTTCCCCTTCACAACGTTGCTCAATCGTTTCCTGCAGCAGCTGTAACGGTGGGCAGCTGCCACTCAATTCTGCCGGGCTCAGACCGGTCATGCTGGCGTCACAACCGAGAATTTTAGCAGCGGCGTTATTGATCTCAAGCAATTTCATTTCCTCATCGAAAATCATGATGCCTTCGCGAACACTCTGAAACACTGCTGCCATACGTAATTGATAAGACTCCTGCTGATCGATCAGAATTTTATGCTCAATCGCCAACCTGGCCTGGCGGAGGAGCTTATCCTGGTGGACCGGTTTGGTAATATAGTCAAAAGCTCCCAAACGCACAGCCTCAGCAGCGGTTTTAATCTCCGGGGCTCCGGTCACCATGATAACCGGGGTATTCGGCTGATTTTCACGGCAGAACTCCAACACTTTCATACCGGAATCCCTGCCGAGTAAAATATCAAGAAAAACAGCATCGTAAGAGGAGACAGCAACCTTATCCAAAGCCTCCTCAAGGTTCTCTGCTGTATCAACCACGTAGCCGTCATCATCCAGAAAAGCATGAAAGGTAAAGCGAATGCTCTCTTCATCATCAACAACCAGAATTTTGTAATCCATTGTTTAACTCCTTAATGTAGTCAATAAACGATTGCACATTATCAAACTTTTGAGCCAGAGCTCACGGCAAAGACCAACCAATAATCGAGACGGTTACTTCGCTGCCGGAAGCTCGACAACAACTTCAGTAAATTCTCCCTGCACACTTTCAATTGACAACGTGCCGCCATGTTTCTGGACAATTTCATGGCTGATACTCAAGCCAAGACCGGTCCCTTCCCTCGACGATTTGGTCGTGGTAAAGGGATTCATAACCCGCGGCAATAGTTCTGCATCGATACCAATACCATGATCCCGGAAGACAATGCGCACAAATAGCTGCTCATCTTTGAGAATCTCTTCGCCCTTAACCAGCAGGATCTTGTCCGGGTCCATGTCGGTATATTTCTCGGCCAGAGCATGACGGGCGTTACTGATCAGATTCAAAAAAAGCTGCTGAACTTGATGGCTGCGGCTCATAATTTCCGGCAGATTTTCCGGAAGTTGGATCTGCAGCTGAACGCCTTCCTTATTGAGCTGGTTCTGGATCAGGGCCAAAGCTTCGGAGAGAGCAACAGAGACTGTGGTTTTGGTAATTTCCTGACTTTCTTCACGAGCAAAACAGAGCAACTCGCGAACAATTTTGGCAACCCGCTCACTTTCATGAATAATCCGTTGTGATAATTCCTGTTCACGGGAATCAGCCACAGCCTTATTGAGAATTAATTGCGCATAGTTAATCACGCCATTGATTGGATTGTTGATTTCATGAGCGACGCCAGCGGCCAGTTCACCCAGGGCAGCAAGTTGGCCGGTTCGCATTGACTGGTCCTGATGACGAAGCGACTCGGTAATGTCTTGGGCAATCTCAATAACATTAATAACTTCACCCAGCTCACTGAATACCGGGAATGCACGCAAAGAAAGAGTTCGGCCATCAGGCGATTCTACCTGTGCACTTTCTGTACGACCTGAGACTAATGATTTTTGTACCGGACAATTATCGCATGGGGAAGAACCAGCACTCGAAGATGGGCCACAATGAACCTTGGGTAGTTCGTAACAGCACAAACCCTCAAATAGTTTCTTGCCTGTTGGATTGTCGTCGTCCTCAAACCAGTTAAGCCAGATGACACGCATTTCCGGATCAAGGATCATGATCCGATCCGGGATGGCTTCAAGAACACCCTGGAATTGCCTGCTGAGCGTCTGCATGTGCTGCTCACTCTCACGCAGCTCGGTTTCAATATGCTTCAGCCGCGTAACATCAGCAAAAGTGACAACCATGGCAACCGGCTTACCGAACCGGTCAAGACCCAGAGCAGAGGTATTAATCTGCAGCCAGACCATTTGACCATTGCTCAGGGGAAAACCCATAACCTGGTTGACAACAGACTTTCCGGTTCGCAATGTCACTGCCGAAGGGTGGTCCTCTGGTCCATACATACGGCCATCTTCATGAAAAACATCGTGCATCAGTTCATAATGAAGTTTGCCAATGATATCATCAG
>DAOWJU010000253.1 GCA_030640215.1 Desulfuromonadales bacterium | reverse complement strand
CAATCTTTGTTGCAAATTGAATATTTACCGCTTTTTAAAGATAAACAGGACACGGATTGCACGGATGAACACGGATTTAGAGTCAAAAGCATAAAGCGTTAGATTTTGTTTGATCCGTGTAAATCAGATTCTTATCCGTGTCCAGAGGTTTTGTTCATAAACTGAATGGTTACCTGTGTTTTAACAAGCATGGGACAGTCCCCAAACCCCGGGGACAGTCCCTGTGGTCTGCCCAGCCTCCAACCCTAAAACAATACCGTCAATAGACCGTCCGTCAACCTCCCCAGAGCAAAGCTGACCACCAGGTGCTGACCACGATGCCGATGGCTGCCAACGCCAGCAGGGCGTTCGCCATTCTGCCGGGGCGTCCCCAGTGCTCCACCGCCAACTCTGCGCCGAGTCCAAGCGGCAGGCCGAAGAGAAAGCCAAACAGGTGGGCGCCGATATCAGTGTTTTCGCCACCGGCACCGAGCATGGCGAGCAGGCCGAGGGCGGCAGCAATCGGTAAAGTCCAGCGCCGCCGTGGCCGCAGATTGTGACGATAGCGTACCATGCTGATGGCGGCGAGCAGGCCGACCGCACCAAAGATCGCCGTGGAGGCACCGACGGCCTGGTGCGCCGGGTTCTGCAGCCAGGCATTGACCAGATTGCCGAGTCCGCCAGCCGCCAGCAGTAGCAACCAGGCGGGTCCGGAGCGCAGGTCGCGGCAGAGGCGGGAGATGAAAACGCCGCCGATCACCAGATTGCTGAGCAGGTGCTGCCAGTCGGTGTGCAGGGTCAGCGCGGTGACCAGTCGCCACCACTGGCCATCCAGGATTTTGCCGGCGTGAGCATTGCCAAGGGCTTTCCAGTTGACCGGATGGTGCCCAGCTAAAT
The DNA here is from genome assembly GCA_030640215.1 of Desulfuromonadales bacterium. Taxonomy (GTDB): domain Bacteria; phylum Desulfobacterota; class Desulfuromonadia; order Desulfuromonadales; family BM103; genus M0040. The sequence continues at coordinate 7,612 of DAOWJU010000253.1, read as the reverse complement.
TGATGTTGTGCAGGGTGATATTGAAAAAGACGCCGATGACAATCAAGACCCAGATGGTTGTGGTGCGATTGTCGATCAGTGGTGTGCTCTGCGGCGGTGGCGGCGGCCAGGCATGGTTTTCGCTTTCGTATTGGCGCAGCTCTCTGCTGGCTCTGGTCAGCGTCTCTGCCGGAACCAGCAGCTGCCAGCCAAAGCCACGTCGTTCGGCACGCCATGGAATGTGACGTGCTTCCAAAACCAGGGACCAGCTGCGCATCTGGCGTCGTGACAGGGTTATGGCTGACGAACCCTCTAGTCGCGATGGCAGGGGCTGCCACTCTTCAGGCTTCTGGTCCGGGGGGATTATGTCGATGGGTCTCTCGGCCATGATTCACCTATCATCGCAAATTGTCGGCTCCACGTCATCCCCGATCGCTGACGCACTTGGCCATTGCCTATCCTGCCATTGTCATCTCCGGTCGGGTGGTAACTCTGGCCTTGCGCTATGCGGATTTTACCACCTTCAGCCGCCAGCAGGTGCAGGTGGATTATCTCGATAGCAGCGAGGGCATTTACCGGGCCAGTGTGCAGATTCTTGACCGGTTGGCCATTGATCAGCCGGTGCGCTTACTGGGGATAAGGTTGTCCAGCCTGCGTTTCAAGACGGGGCAGCTACCGCTTTTCCCGGCAGAGCGACGGCAATATCTGCTGACTGAAGCCAGAGACTCCGCTAATGATCGTTATGGTGATTTTACCGTTATGTTCGCCAGCCTGCTTAAGCAGAAGGACAAGGGCAGTCACGTTATTTCACCTGCTTGGCGACCGCAAGGGGTGAGGCAGGTGCATGTGCAGTGAAGGTCGGGTCTTTAGAAGGGGATTCTGCGGAACCAAGCCCGCGAATAGTCTGGGCTTTCCTTGACCGAAGAAGCTTTTTGTGGTACTGTCCTCATTTCCATAGGAGAAATAAATATAATGTTTAAAGTTGGTGATCGAGCTGTCTACCCGGCACAGGGGGTCGGTATTGTTGAAAAGATTGAATCCCGAGAGTTCTGCGGTCAAACCCACGAGTTTTATATCCTGCGTATTATCGACAACGATATGACCATCATGGTCCCGGTGGGCAATGCCCGTCAGGTTGGCTTGCGAACCCTGATCAGCAAAGACAAGGTTGAGACAATATACAGCGTACTCGAGGAAAAGCAAATTGGCTCTTTGGCCATTTCTTCCTGGAGTCGGCGGCAACGTGAGTACAACGACAAAATCAAGACAGGCGACCCGAAAGATGTTGCCGAGGTGTTGCGCGAACTCTACCTGATCAAGGAATCAAAAGAACTCTCTTATGGTGAAAAGAAAGTTCTGGAGCTGGCGCGCAGGCTGCTGGTCAAAGAGCTGGCTCTTGCTGAGGGCATCGAGGAAGATGTGGTCACAGAGCGTCTCGAGAAGATGGTTAACTGATACGACAAATCAATTGTTGATTCCAGGCCGGGTGCTGATGTGCACTCGGCTTTTCTATTTGGAGCACCCCGACTGCTAATAATTATTCTCAAATGGCAGTAAATACGGTAAAAGGTAAAAAGTAATTCGGAGTGAGATGCTCGTTGTTATAAAATCCAGTTGTTAATGGTTGTTTACGGGAATAGTTATGAATGTTCACGTGCTGGTCCCTGCTGCAGGTAGTGGCAGCAGAATTGGCGGCGACATCAGGAAACAGTACCTGGAGCTGGGCGATCAGCCTGTTCTGGTGCAGACCTTGTCGCGCCTTGCTGCTCTTCCCCAGATTACGGCCATCCATCTGATTGTTCCGGAAGAGGATGTGGCCTTCTGTCGAGCTGAGCTGGTAGATCGCTATCGCCTGGAGAAAATTGGTGGTGTGATTGTCGGCGGGGCTGAGCGACAGGACTCGGTGCGCAAGGGGTTAGAGGCTTGTGGCGCAGCAAGTCAGGATGTCATCCTGGTGCATGATGCTGTCCGGCCCTTCTTCCCAAAGGATCAGATCGGCCCTCTGCTGCAGCTGGCTGCTGTTGAAGGCGCAGCCCTGCTGGCTATCCCGGCACAGGATACAATCAAAGAAGTCTTCGACGGCCTGGTCCGGTCTACGCTTGATCGTCGCCTGCTCTGGCAGGTACAGACGCCGCAGGCCTTTCGTTGTGAACGAATTCGGGAAGCTCATCGGCGTGCTTATGCCAGCGGTTATGTCGGTACCGATGATGCTTCGTTGATTGAATGGTGCGGTTGGCCGGTTGCGGTTTTGGCCGGACATCCCCACAATCTCAAGATAACCACACCGGCAGACCTGGCCCTGGCCAGAGCTTTGCTGGCGGCGGGAGAGGTGAGCCTGACATGATGCGTATCGGCCACGGTTTTGATGTTCATCGTCTGGTCCCTGACCGTCCTCTGGTTCTGGGTGGAGTGACGATTCCCTACGAATACGGGCTGTTGGGCCACTCGGACGCTGATGTTCTGTTGCATGCGGTCTGCGACGCGATTCTCGGCGCCCTTGGTCTTGGTGATATCGGCCGCTACTTTCCAGATACCGACCCATCATATAAGGGGATCAACAGCATGCTGCTGCTTGAACATGTTGTTGGCCTGGCGCAGACACGGAAATTCCGGGTCAGCAATCTTGATACCACGATTGTCGCCCAGCGGCCCAAGTTGGCACCGCATATCGCCGAGATGGCTACCAATCTGGCCAAAGTCTGTCAGGTTCCGAATGGCTGTGTGAATGTCAAGGCCACGACCACCGAAGAGCTTGGTTATACCGGTCGTGGCGAAGGTATCTCTGCTCATGCAGTGGTGCTGATGGAAATCCATGAAAATACGTAACCATTCAGTATGATCTGAGTCGTAAACTGAATAGTTACCAATAATAAAAACCTGCAAGGAGTAACCGTCACATGAGTCAACCCGCTATCCAGTTGGGGCCCAATTTTATCCGCAACATCGTTGACGAGGATCTTGCCAGCGGTAAACATAAGAGCGTCGTTACCCGATTCCCCCCGGAGCCCAACGGTTATCTGCATATAGGTCATGCCAAATCAATCTGTATCAATTTCGGTTTGGCCAGTCATTACCAAGGGCGTTGCCACCTGCGCTTCGATGACACCAACCCGGTCAAAGAGGAGCAGGAGTATATTGATGCCATCAAAACAGATTTGCGCTGGCTCGGCTTCGATTGGGGAGAGCACGAATATCACGCTTCGGATTATTTTGCGACTCTGTACGGCTATGCGGAAAAGTTGGTGGAAAAAGGGCTGGCCTATGTCTGTGATCTGAGCCCTGCAGAGATGCGTGAATATCGCGGTACTTTGACAGAGCCTGGCAAGAATAGTCCTTACCGAAGTCGTAACATCGAAGAGAACCTCGACCTGTTGCGGCGTATGCGGGCCGGAGAATTCGCCGACGGTTCACGGGTGCTGCGCGCCAGGATCGATATGGCTTCACCCAACCTGAACCTGCGTGACCCGATTCTCTACCGGATTCTGCGTGCTACACATCCACGCACCGGAGATGCCTGGTGCATTTATCCGATGTACGATTTCGCCCATGGCCAGTCGGATTCTCTCGAAAAAATCACCCACTCGCTTTGTACCCTCGAATTCCAGGATCATCGCCCCCTTTACGACTGGCTCTGTGAAGCGCTGGAGATCTACCACCCACAGCAGATCGAGTTTGCGCGACTGAATCTTACCTATACGATCATGAGTAAGCGCCGCCTGCTGGAGCTTGTTAACGAAAAACATGTCTCTGGTTGGGACGATCCGCGCATGCCAACTCTTTCGGGCATGCGCCGTCGTGGTTTTCCCGCTGTCGCCATTCGCACTTTCTGCGAACGCATCGGGGTCGGCAAGAGTGACAGTGTTATCGATATGGGTACGCTTGAAGACTGTGTACGTGAAGAGCTCAACTCTGTCGTACCGCGGGCCATGGGCGTGTTGCGTCCGCTCAAGGTGACGATTACCAATTATCCTGAAGGGCAGGCGGAAGAGTTTACTGTCCCCTGTCACCCCAAGGACCCATCGATGGGCACGCGCACCATCCCGTTCAGTCGCGAAATCTATGTAGATCGCGATGATTTCATGGAAGATCCACCGAAGAAGTTTTTCCGTCTGGGTCCGGGACGCGAAGTCCGCTTGCGCTACGGCTATATCATTCGTTGTGATGAGGTCATCAAGGATCCTGCCTCTGGTGAAGTGACGGAACTGCGTTGCAGTTACGATCAGGAGACGGGTGGTGGCGCTTTGCCGGAAGGGCGCAAGAAGGTCAAAGGGATTATCCACTGGGTCTCTGCGGCGCATGCCGTGCCGGTCGAAGTTCATCTTTATGATCGACTTTTCAGCGTTGCGAATCCCGCAGGAGAAAAGGAGCGTGATTATCGCGAATTGCTCAATGGCGACTCCCTTGAGGTTCTGTCGCAGGCACTGGTGGAGCCAGGCCTTGCCGATGCCGCGCCCGGATCGTCCTTCCAGTTCGAGCGCCTCGGTTATTTCACTGTCGACAGTAAAGACTCTCAGCCGGGGGAATTGGTATTCAATCGCAGTGTGACCCTGCGCGACACCTGGGCCAAGTTAACCGTAAAGTAAGGATACTTCCTGTCACTTATGTCACGTCGCTTAAAAGTATATGTCATTGATGACGCCATGGAGCTCTGCCAGGACCTGCGCGGTTGGCTGGACCAGACTGACCATGAAGTGACCTGCAGCCCTGCCGGGCGCATCATGATGCACACTCTGCTGGAGTATCAACCAAACCTGATTGTTCTCGGTATGACCCGTTATGCCGGAGAGGGGATGGCGATTTACCGCAGGCTTAACAACCATCGTCAATTACGCCTGGTGCCAATGATTGTGGTCAGCGATGATGCCAGCCTCGAATACGAGATGCTGGATGCTTTCGATTTTCAAGTGCGGCCTTTTGATCGTGGACGTTTGCAGGTTTGTCTGGAACGCCTGTCCGGTAGTCACAAGTACCTGTCAGAGGTCTCTTTTGCCGAGTTTGAGCTGACTGCGCTCAAGAACTTCCTTCGTGAGCACAGCGGGTTGCACTTCAATCAGCATAATCATCGTATCTTGAAGCGAGGGTTGATGCGACGGATTCAGGCTCTGCGCATGGAGTCACTGCCAGTCTATTTTCGCTATCTGACCGCAACCTCTGACAACTATGACGAAATGAACAAGCTGCTCGGCCTGTTGACCGTTGGTGAGACCTCCTTTTTTCGCTACCGTTCTCATCGGGAAGCGCTCCTTCACTACGTCATTCCCAGCCTTATACAGCAGAATAAATCTCAGGCGAAACTACGCATCTGGTCGGCGGGTTGTTCTACCGGGGAGGAGCCTTACTCGCTGGCGATTCTACTGCTTGAGAATTTCCCTGAACTGCTTGAATGGGATGTCCAGATCCTGGCGACCGATATCAACAAGCGCTCCCTGCGCCAGGCTCGCGAGGGCCTCTATGGTGAGCGCTCATTGCGGATGATGGAAGATTCGTTGCGGCAACGTTATTTTGAGAAGGTGGATAACCTCTTCCTGATCTCTGCGCAGGTGAAGCGTATGGTGCGCTTTGATTATCTCAACTTGCAAACCGATAATTTCCCGGCACAGAACAACGCCACCAAAGATGTTGACCTGTTGTCATGTCGTAATGTGCTGATCTACTTTGAGCTTGAAACGATTCGGCAGATTGTCGCTAAGTTCAGTCAGGCCCTGAGGCCGCAGGGCTATCTCTTTATGGGCCATTCTGAGACGATGCAGAATGTTTCCGCTCAGTTTCAGCGCCACCATCAGAACAGTGCATTCTTTTACCAACGCAAAGCTGGCTCTGTGGGGAAAAAGAGTGTGACGGCCCGGGCATTGCCAGAGAGTTCCAGGTCGCCTGAAGCCGTTGCTCCCCCCTCTGCAAGAGCTCAAAATAAGGTGTCCACAAGAACCCGAGATAAGCTGCCCGTAAAAACGGGAGGCAAGGCTCCTTTGGCAGCAGTTGTGCCGAAAAAGCAAAATCTTGATCAAGTCAAAAAGGTGCTGCGGCGCGACCCTGATCAGCTCTATCGTGATGCTTTGACTGCCTTTGATCATGAAAAGTTTACTGAGGCGGGTAAACTGTTTGAGGAACTTCTGGAAAAACAGCCCACCAACCCGAAGGCCCTGATTGGCAAGGGTTTGCTGCTGGCCAACCAGGGTAAATACAGTGACGCAAGAATCTGCTGTGCGCGCGCGCTGAAAGAAGATGACTTGCTAGCGGAAGCCTACCTGCTGCGTGGTCTGATTCTTGACATGGAAGGCTTCCTCGTGCGCGCCCTGGTTGAGTACCAGAAGGTCTTGTGGCTGGAACCTCTCTTTGTCATGGCCCATTACCTTGCCGCGAAAATCCATGATCGTCTGTCCGATAGTGAGAAAAGAAAGCGTTCGTTACGGAATACTGTGCGTGCTCTCGAGCAGGCTGCTGATCAATCAATCATCCCTTTCTCCGGTGGTCTCTCACGCAGTGTTTTTCTCGAAATCGCCCGCAATGAGATGACTGAGCTCCCCACTCTCTGAAACAATTATCTGTCCCCTCTGTGTCGCCCCTGCTCTTGCCTCCTTTTGTTCGACGTACTCTTCTTAAAAGGTCCTAAATACTGTTTATTGTCAGTTTAGTAGACTGTTTTAGTCAAGTATGCTGTTTGCCCTGAAAATCTTTAAAGTCTATTAACTTAGCTTTGTTTGACAAATATGAAACATCGTTATAGTCTGCAATTGTTAGTGGTTTTGACAAAATTTTGAGAAATTGGCCTAATTGTCTGACAGGCTGCTAGTGTTACGTCAATGACGTGACACTCTAAGGAGTTGATCGCACATGCAAGACAATCAAGGTTACGAAATTGATCAAATCCTGCAGGAAATGCGTTCTGACTATTGGCGCACTCTGGAAGCTGTAGAAGAAGATGGCGGGGGGACCAAAGCCGAATATCTGATCATTCGCTGCGGTAATAACCGTTACGGCTTGCTGGCAGCGAGCTGTCGTGAAGTGCTCAAACTGCCACATCTGGTGCGTGTGCCGCGACTGCCGGAACATCTCCGTGGTATCTTTAATCTGCGTGGGGAAATTGTCGCTGTTACTGATATTTGCCCTCTCCTCGGTCAGAGCGGGCAAACTGTTCATGAAAGTTTTCGCTTGGTGATTGTCGAAGAAGGCGCGATCAAGACAGCCCTGCTGGTGGAAGTCGTTGAGGGTCTGATCGAGGTTAGCGAGGAGCAGATCGAGCCGTTGGCAGAGGGGGCCGGGGCCGGGGCTCGTGACTTGTTCTTCGGCAAGGTTGTACAGGGTGAAGAGGCCCTTGTGCTGCTGAGTCTGGACAAGCTGCTTGGGCGACCAGAACTGATTGTTGATCAGAAGGAACAGGCTGAAGGTAAACGCTGATCTGATGGTGCTTTTTATAGACCAGATTTTCTCTAACGAGGTAGTGAAACAATGATGAATCGAATCAGCGTAAAGATAGTAATGGCCCTGATTGGTATGTTGGCTGTGATCATGGTGATATCGACCTACCTGATCGTGGAGCAGCGTTCCACAGTTTTGCGCGAGGAGCTGTTGGTCAAGGCAAGCTCTCTGGCAAAGATTGGTGCCAGCTCGATTGAGGGCGTTTTTGAAAGCGCTT
>DAOWJU010000175.1 GCA_030640215.1 Desulfuromonadales bacterium | reverse complement strand
CTCCGTCATCGCTTCCCGACGGTGCAAATTCATTCTCTCTCGCCTGCCGAGATTGTGCATATTGCCAAACTCTCCGGGATCTCCATGGCTGAATGTCTGGCCCGGTTACACCGTGCCGGTCTGCAGTCGCTGCCCGGTGGCGGGGCTGAGATTCTGGTTGATAAGGTTCGCCAGAAAATTTCACCGGATAAGATCGGTTGGCAGGAGTGGGCAGCGGTGATGCGCGAAGCTCATAACCTTGGCATGCCAACCACCGCGACCATGATGTTCGGTGTCCGTGAGAGGCCTGAAGATATCGTCGAACACCTCTTTCGGATTCGCGAACTGCAGGCGGAGCAGGGCGGCTTTACCGCCTTCATCCCTTGGAGTTATCAGCCGGGAAATACCGCCTTGGGTGGCGAGCAGGCGAGCGGCGTTGAATACCTGAAGGTTCTCGCGCTCGCGCGTGTGATCCTTGATAATGTGGAGAACATTCAGGCTAGTTGGGTGACTCAAGGAGCACGCATGGCGCAAATCGCCCTCTACTTTGGTGCCAATGATCTGGGTGGGACCATGTTGGAGGAGAATGTCGTCGCAGCTACCGGAGTTGATTTTCGCATGAGTCAGGAGGAGATAATCGATCTAGCGAAAGGTGCCGGGTTTATCCCTGCACGTCGATCGACAGTGTATGAAGTTTTAGAAACTTATTGATGATACGAAGGTGCTCTTAAATGTCTTATCTCCGTAACAATATCGCCGACATGACTGGTTACGTGCCAGGTTTTCAGCCGACTGACGAGGCCAGTTGGATCAAGTTAAACACCAACGAGAACCCCTACCCACCGTCTCCTCAAGTCATCAAAGCAATTCAGGCCGCAACGGGAGAAGGTTTGCGCAAGTACCCGGACGCACCTAGCCGTGCTGGTCGTGAAGCGGCTGCCAAGCTGTACGGTTATCCGGTGGACTGGGTGATCATGGCCAACGGTTCTGATGAATTGCTCAACAACTTGATCCGAGCCTGTGCCGGTGAAGGTGAAGAGATCGCCTACCTGCACCCTTCATATTCTTACTACTCAACCCTTGCGGAGATTCAGGGTGCACAGGTAAAAACTTTTGCCTTGCAGGAGAGTGGCAAAATCGAGGGATTCCCTGAGCGCTACACCGGCAAACTATTTTTCCTTACCAATCCCAATGCTCCGCTCGGATTGCGCTGGGGAATCGAAGAAGTCGCGGCCCTGGCTGACCGGTGTGCTGGCCTGCTGGTGGTGGACGAGGCCTACGCCGATTTTGCTGAAGGAAACTGTCTCGAGCTGGTTCGCCAAAAGTCAAACGTGGTGGTGACCCGCACCTTGTCAAAAAGCTACTCTCTGGCCGGAATGCGACTTGGTCTGGCGATTGCGCGCCCTGAGATCATCGCTGCCTTGGATAAAATTCGCGACCACTACAACCTTGATCGCCTGGCTCAAACCGCAGTCGCTGCTGCCCTGATCGATCAAGATTATTTGCAGAGCTGCGTCGAGCGTATCTGCGCGACTCGTGAATGGTTTAGTGCTGAACTGGTCAAACTTGGCTACAAGGTCATTCCGTCGAGTGCTAACTATCTTTTCGCCGCTCCTGCTGACCGGAATGGTCAGAGGATTTATGACGCACTCTTCGAACGTAAAATCCTGGTGCGTTATTTCAGTGACCCGGTTCTGGCTCATGGCCTGCGTATCTCCATTGGCACTCGTGATGAGATGGAGAAGACGCTGCAGGCTTTGAGCGAGATCGGTTAATGACAGGGAGGTTTGCAATGAACCTTCCTTTCGATCCCGCCGAAGTCTCCCGTCGTCTGCTTGTCTGGTACGGCAAAGAAGGTCGTGATCTCCCCTGGCGAAATACTCGCGATCCTTACCGGATCTGGCTCTCCGAGATCATGCTGCAGCAGACCACCGTGGCTGCGGTCATCCCGTATTACAAACGATTCCTGACACAATTCCCTACTCTTGACGCTCTCACCGCAGCATCTCTAGATGATGTCATTACCTTGTGGGCCGGGCTCGGCTACTACTCGCGGGCTCGAAATCTACATAAAACGGCCTGTCAGATTGTTTCGGAGCAGGGCGGCCTTTTCCCCGACAATTTAGATTCCTTGATGGCATTGCCAGGTATCGGTCGCTCCACGGCTGGTGCTATTCTCTCCATCGCGTTCGATAAGTCAGCGCCAATTCTTGATGGCAATGTCCGTCGTGTCCTTGTGCGTCTCTTTGCCTGGTTAGAAGACCCTCGTAGCAGCCAAGCAGAAAAGCAGCTCTGGCTCTGGGCGGAGGCTTTGACTCCCGAAGAGAAGCCGCATGACTACGCTCAGGCGATCATGGATTTGGGGGCAACTGTCTGCACGCCACGTGATCCCGATTGCGACAACTGCCCATTGCATGCACTCTGTCTGGCCAATAAAAGGGGACTGGCTACTGAATTGCCGGTTGCCCGCAGACAGAAAAAGGTGCCGGTTCGGCAACAAGTGGCCCTGATCATCAGTGCTGCAGATGGTCTCTTGCTCCGGCAACGTCCGCCTGAAGGTTTCCTTGGCGGGCTGTGGGAATTCCCAATGATTGACCTGCCTCCAAGGCTGAAGGCTGACCAGGTTGCTGCTCGTCTGCTCTCTGAACTTTGTTTACACGGTTCTCTAGAAAAAGTCGGCGAGATCCGACATGTTTACAGTCACTTCAAGTTGGAACTGTCTGTCTTCATGGTTAATACAGTGATTGCCGAGTGTGTTGCCGAAGGGAGTAAATATTGCTGGTGTAGCGATGTTGAACTTGAGAGCCTGCCGTTACATGGCGCCCACCGTAAGGCCTATAACCAGTTTGGCAACAACCGCTGACTATTGCTTGAAAGAGAAATTTTCGGTACATGAGTTACATGAGCTAGTTTCCAAATCAGAAACTTCTAAGTCGTTGGAACTTTTTCGCCATCCATTTTTTTGCGCTTCGTGCCACTTTATCTTCTATGTTTGATGAAACGAAAATATACCAGCTAATCGTCCGCCAGCGTCCTGCAGCTAATCCAGAGATGGATACCCTGTTGCAGCAGTTGCAAAGCGATTTCGGCCTCGATGTCTACACGGCACGCCAGCGGTTGATTGGCCCAGGCTTAGCCTTGTTTGGTAAGGGCCCTCTCGAAAAAACTGGGAAAGTCGCTGCCTTGCTGCAACTTCATGGCTTCGCCTGCTGGCTGATTGAAGCACAGAAACCTGCCTTTGCTTCTGATCTGCTACGTAGTCTGGAGATCCACAGCGATTACATCGAATTCACCTGTCAGAAGTCGCTGGTTCGTCTAGAACAGGGCACTTCGGTGGTCGGCGTGCTGGCTGATCTTTCGGGCGGTCTGGCTGACAAGCATGTCAAACGACTGCTGGCTCAAAACACCTATCG
>DAOWJU010000340.1 GCA_030640215.1 Desulfuromonadales bacterium | reverse complement strand
TGAGCGTCAGCTGACAAAACAATCCCCTTGAACCTCATGACTTCATTATGAACTTGAGCAATTTAACATGTTTTTCGCAATAGGTCACGAATTTCCACACTTCAGCTTACCTGCAAAGCGTAACCACTCTGATATACTGAAGACATTAATATCAACACATAAGTTTTGGCTTCAACTAGATGGTTTGTCATGACAGACGGATTGTTGGAAAATATCATTCAATTGGAAAAACGCATCCAGTTTGAGGTGACTGCCGAGCGGGCACGTGCCGACGAATGGCTGAAACGCGAACTGGCCGCCATCGAGAATTCCTTTGCTGCAGAGCTGAATACCGAGGAGGAACGCTGTCGACAGACGCTGACTGAAAAAAAGGCAGAGTTACAATGTGAAGGAGCTGACCTGGAGGCGACCTCGTCTGCATGGTGCCAACGGCTGTCAAAATTGGACGATGCAACACTGCGTGACCTATTAAAACGGCATCTGGCAGCCATTCTGCCAGGGGGTGACCATGATCATCCGCATGGCCAAAGTTGAAATTGTCGGCCCCAAACAGGACCTGCTGACCACCCTCGATCTCCTGCACAACCGGGGCATCTTTCAACCCGATCCGCAACTCCTGGAACGGGTCGAGCTGGCTGACGATGATCGTCTGCAAGCCCTCGTTCTCGATGAACATGACCTGCGCGAACGCAGTTTCTTTCAGGACCTTTACGACCGCGTTGCTGCCCTTTTAGAGCTCCTCCCCGAAACTATCGATGACATCTCGCCGTTGCAGCCACTGCCCGTTATGGATCTTATTGATGAACTTGTCGATCAGCACCTGGCAAAGGTACGTGAGCTGTCACGCATTCTGACTGATTGCCGTAAGGAGGTTGATGATCTGCAGCGTGACTTGATTTTCTGGCAGGCACTGGAACCCTTGTTGGCTGATTTGCCACAAGACTCAAACCTGGAGCTTCTGGGTATCACTATCCGTGATGGCCAACAGCTGCAAGCTCTCGAAGAGCTGTTACAGGAGCGTACCCAGGGACGTTGTCACATCAGCAGCGCGACGACAACAGATGGCTCGTTGATCGGCTTGATTGCCACGGATCGGCAGACAGCCGAAAGTCTGCACCAAGCCTTGAACGATGAACGGGTTCCCGAAAGGTCTTTACCCGAAGAGCTGGCTAACCTGCCGCTAGCGCAGCGCATCACGGCTTTACATGAGCACCTGAAATCGAAAATAACCAGCTGCCATAAACTTGAGACACAACTGTTAGAGATTTCCCGTCGCTGGAGACCGACTTATCATCGTGCCCTGAATTGGTTGGAAGAACGTCTCACCCTCTACCGCGCTACCGCCACTGCCTATACGACCCGCCTCTGCTTCATTATCCAGGGGTGGATGGAGCATGCCGAAGTGCTCAGGTTACGCGCCGATCTCAATCAGGCTTTTGCTGGCCGGGTGGTTCTCGAACAACAGGCTATCCTTGAGGAAGATCTCGACCAGGTGCCGGTTATGTTGCGAAACCCTGGCTATTTTGCCCCCTTCGAAATCTTTTCGCGCCTGCTGCCTTTACCGAAATACTCCTCTTATGATCCAACGCCACTGATCGGCCTGTTCTTTCCGGTTTTCTTCGGCATGATCCTCGGCGATATCGGTTATGGCCTGATCCTGTTGGCCGTTGCCATTTTTCTTGCCAAGCGCTTTCCGCCACAGCAATTACCCAGCGATATCGGCAAAGTGCTCGGTGCGGCCGCTCTCTACACGCTTCTGTTTGGCTTTCTTTACGGCGAGTTTTTTGGCGACCTGGGAGAGACCTGGCTGGGCCTGCATCCCATATGGTTCGATCGTAGCAAGGACATTCTGCCCATGACCATCTTTGCCCTGACCGTCGGCGTTGTACACATAATACTCGGCATGACCCTCGGTGCTCTCTCTGATCTGCGCCGCCATCAACCGCGCCAGGCACTGTTTAAACTGGCCATGCTCATCGCTGTGCTGCTGCTGGTCTTCGCCGTGGTCGGTTGGTTCTATCCGCAATCGTGGTTGAACACCGGGCCATTATTGATCGGCGTTGGCATTCTCATGCCGGTCCTGATCGCCGCCGAAGGGTTGCTCGCTCCGCTTGAGTTGCTTAAAACCATGGGCAATATCATCTCCTACGTCCGAATCATGGCTATCGGCTTCTGCTCTGTGCTGCTGGCCGTGGTCGCCAACAAGCTGGGTGGCATGACCGGCGATGTCATGGTTGGGATTCTGGTTGCGGGGCTCCTGCATGCCTTCAACCTGCTGCTGGGGGTTTTTGCCCCCACTGTTCACTCTCTGCGTCTGCATTATGTGGAATTTTTCAGCAAGTTTCTGGATCTGGGGGGGCGCCGTTTCGAACCTTGGCAAAAGCGCCACCCTTAACCCGTGCCGGGAGTCTGTTGAATCAATTCTGACAAACTCCTGGAAGGAGAAGTCTCATGGAAAAAGCCTTGATTGCATTTGCCGCCGCGCTGGCGATAGGATTGCCAGCCATCGCCACAGCCTGGGCCCAGTCGCGCATCGGTGCTGCCGGGGCCGGAACTCTGGCAGAAAGACCGGAGTTGACCGGCATTATCATTATCCTGGTCGCCATTCCAGAAACCATGGTCATTCTTGGTTTTGTCGTCGCCGCAATGATCCTGCTCATGCTCTAAGGGCTTCAGACAATGGGGCCTTTTTACGAGGGATTTAGATAATGGGCGAGGCAGAGCTGAAAAACGCCTTACAGCGTGAAGCTAAGGCACAGGTCGGCAATCTCTGGCAGCAGGCCGAGGCAGCAGTCGCAATACGGCGTAAGGAGATTGAAGCCGAACGCCTGCAATTGCGTGCCGAGACTGATCGCCAATTGCAGGCGCAAGTTACTGTACTGCGCAACAATCTGCTCTTCGAAGCCCAGACCCGAGCTATGGGATGTCGACTGCACGCGGAGGCGGCGCTTGAGAAGCGCTTGTTGCTCATGGCTCGCCAAATCCTGCCGGAGCTGGTAAGCGACGATCGCTGCGCTTTGTGGAAAGCACTTTGTGAAGAGTTGCCAGAGGCTGACTGGACGACTCTCAAAGTTCATCCCGCAGACCACAAGCTGGCAGGTCGCACATTCCCGGCGGCCGCAATTGAAAGAGATGAAACGCTCGGTGGCGGATTGATCGCAACTAATGCCGATGGCATGATCCGAATCGATAATTCATTAAGCTGTCGCTTGATGCGGGCCTGGCCCGATCTGCTACCGAAGCTGTTGGGCGAACTTCGTAAATTGGTGAACAACGATGAAACTTCTCACACCGACAAGACCGGCTGAATTGCCGACAGAAGCGCTTCTGGCCCGTCTGCGCTGCCGCCGTGCGGCGATCCTTGTGGATCTCAAACGTGTGGATCTTGACCATGTGGCTGCCGACCAGATGACGGCCGATCATGTGACAGACGCGCCCGCCACGGATGTCGTCTATTGGGTTTATAAACGACTCAACAGCCGTCTGCGCAAACGACTCGCAGCTTTTCTCGACCTGCTCGCCATGCGCAACTTGATCCTGGCCTTGCGCTATACCCTTGCGGGCGAAACACCGCCTGCCACTCTGTTAAACAATTCTCTGCTCGCCGAACCTTTACAACGTCTGGTTACGAAGCCAGAGGAGACCGAGACGACCATTGCACAGCTCGAAGCTGCTCTCTCCAGTGACTACTCGTTTGCCGTCGGGTTGACTGCTACCTATCGCAACCAGGGCCCGGGTGGTGTTGAAGAGCAGCTTGCCGACGGTATCCTGCAACACGGCCTGGCAAGAACCCGCAACGACATTCTCAAAGGAGTGCTGCGTTACCTGGTCGATATGCGCAATTGTTTGATGATCAACAAGCTCTGGCGCTGGCAAGTGAGCCAGGCGCCACCGTTGGCAACTGGCGGCATGCTTACAGTCACCAGCCTGCAAAGTGTCTGGGCAGAGCACGACAGTGAGCGCTTTTCCAGTCTGGTCGCTCGGTTGGCTGGAGAGCCCTTGACCGGCACAGAAGCCATCGGTATGGAACAGTCTCTGCTCAGAGGTTTAAGCCGATTACTACGGCGGACTGGCCGCGATCCTCTGGGCTTGACCGTGATCATAGAATATCTCTGGCTGGCTCAGCTTGCCGTACACAATCAGCTGTTGCGCCAAACTCTCGCCCTTGATCGGCAAGAGCTGCTTGAGGAGGTTCTGCTGCAATGAAGGAGATCCTCTTTCTAACCATGGAAGACAGCGCCCCGGGCTTTGCCCTTACCGGTGTGCGTCAGCAGATCCTGAACCGGGAGGAAGCCTGGGCGACAATCCAGCAGGCTTGTGCCGACCCCGAAGTGGGGGTGATTGCCGCCGACACCCGGCTGCTTGAAAAACTCGATCAGGTTCGATTACGCGAGTTAACTGATCGCTGGTCGGGAGTCCTGGTCACCTTGCCAGCGCCTGCCGACAAGCGCACGCCGCCGAGTGACGAATTACAGCGCTTGGTGCAAAGAGCGCTTGGTTATCACGTGAGGCTGCAGCGATGAACGGTAAAGTCACCAGCATAAGTGGCGCCACCGTGTGCGTCGATCTTGCCGACCTGAAAGTCGGTGACCGGGTCTTTGTCGGCGTCAGCCGCCTGACTGGAGAAGTGGTGCGCCTCGACGGCCCCATCGCTACGGTACAGGTTTTTGAAGAAAACCGTGGCCTCGGTATCGGTGAACCGGTGGTCTCTGCGCAGGGGCCTTTGACGGTCCGGCTTGGCCCCGGTCTGCTCGGCGGGGTTTTCGATGGCTTGCAGCGCCCACTGCCGCTGCTGCAAAAAGAGAGTGGTGATTTCATCAGCAGCGGCCAGGATCCTTTTCCAATCGATTGCAGCCAAAGCTGGGATTTCAGCTCTGATTGCAAACCGGGCGATACGCTGCTTAGTGGAGAGGCTTTTGGCAAGGTCAGGGAAGGGCACATCGATCATCTCTTGCTGGCCTCGCAAGACGGCATCCTGGTGCAACTAAACACCGGGAAGCTGCAACTTGAACAGCCCGCTGCGATCCTCGAAGGCGATCAGAATCTGTACGGCTGGCAGCGCTGGCCGGTGCGTAAAGCGCGTCCTTATCGAAGCAAACTGCCGCCAACCACACCACTGATCACCGGTCAGCGCTGCCTTGATTTTCTCTTCCCCATGCTCAAGGGCGGGGTCTCCATCGTGCCCGGCGGCTTCGGTACCGGCAAGACCGTGCTCGAACAGACCATCGCCAAGTTTGCCGATGTCGATGTGGTGGTCTATGTCGGCTGTGGCGAACGCGGCAACGAGATGGCTGGGCTGCTCGATGAATTCTCCGAAATTGAGGATCCACGCACCAACCGGCCGCTCATGGAACGCACCATCATCGTTGCCAACACTTCCAACATGCCGGTGGCCGCCCGTGAATCTTCGATCTTCACCGCGGTCTCCATGGCGGAATATTATCGGGATATGGGTCTTGACGTGCTTTTTCTTGCCGACAGCCTGTCACGCTGGGCCGAAGCCTTGCGCGAGATTTCCGCAGCCCTCGAAGAGATGCCCGGTGAAGATGGTTATCCGACCTATCTCGGCTCACGGCTCTCCGGCTTTATCGAGCGCGCCGGGGTGGTGGAAACCCTCTCCGGAGGTCAGGGTTCGTTGAGCATGATTCTGGCGGTTTCACCACCGGGCGCCGATTTTGCCGAGCCGGTCACCCAGGCCTGCCTGCGTGTCGCTGGTGCGCTCTATATGCTCGATACGCAGTTGGCCCACCGACGCCACTTTCCGGCTATCAACTGGACGCAGAGCTTCTCGCTTTATAGTGATACGGCTATGGCTCATTTCACCGAGCAGCACGGCGAATGGGCGGCTATGCAGGCCCGCTGTCGCGACATCCTGCAGCGCGAAGACGCCTTGCGCGAGGTTGCTGAAGTGGTTGGCATGGAGGGCTTGCAGGATGCTGATCGTCTGTTGAGGCGCACGGCCGAGAAGATTCGTCTCGATTTTCTCTGTCAGAACAGTTTCACCGACGATGCCTATGCCACGCCGCAGAATACCATTGAGCACATTGCCGCGCTGACGGCGGAACACGATCGGCTCGCCGCCGCTCTGGATGATGGCGCCCTGCTTGATGATCTGCTTG
>DAOWJU010000025.1 GCA_030640215.1 Desulfuromonadales bacterium | reverse complement strand
GCATAGTGTTCCACGTTCTGCCAGAGCATACTCACTGAACGCAAATTCTTCTGTGGCCCGTAAGACTCGATCGGTCCGGTACCGTTCCAGGCGTAAGAGCCATAGAGACCTTGAAGGATAGCGAACTGAACTTCGTTATCACGGAGTAGCTTAATGTTTTCCCCTGAACCGGCCGAGTTGATCGCCGACATACCAATTTTCTGTTTCGGTTGCAGCTTGACCTTGACCAGAGTCGACAGAGCGACACCAACCGGGTAGTAGGTTCCACCGGTCGAGGCGGTGGCCATAAGATAACTGCGCTCTTTTGCCGCCTGGGCAGAACCGATGCAACCTAGCGTCAGTGTCAATGCTGCTACAAAAACTGTGAGTTGTTTGAGTCCTGTTGACATCTTCATTTTTCCTCCTCAATGTTTAGTGATCCGAACTTGGATAAGGGGTTCCATCGTTTATATTGGGAAAATGATAAAGCAAGGGACATACCAGAGTCGATTGCCGCTGTGAATTCGAGCTTTGATCTGGAGGAGGGGAGATGTTTCGGCGAAACCTTGCTGAAAAAAACTAGCGTATCGGCAAGAACTTGCCGATACTGGTCAGGTGAAATTCTTTCGCTCAAGGTTGTGGCGAGCCATTTTTTCGTTAAGAGTGCGACGAGGCAGGTTCAGTTCCTCCATCACGAGTTGGACATCGCCCTTGTGCCGGGTTAGAGCGTGTTCAAGCAGGCCACGCTCATAGTGTCGCATTAATTCCTGCAGGGCGGAACTTTCCGGTCCAGCTGTGGTTTGACAGGAGGTACCGAGAATCACTGCCAGTCGCTGTTCTTCTGGTAAGGATGAGAGAACAAAACGTTCAGCGACATTCTTTAGTTCTCGTACATTCCCAGGCCAATCATGGCTCATCAACAGGGCGGCATCAATGGCCTGCATTGAGACTGCTGGACGTTTGTATGTGACGGCGGACTGGGCCAGGAAATAATCGAAGAGCAGAAGAATATCTCCACCCCGTTCGCGCAAAGGTGGGACACGTAATTCGACCACATTGATCCGGTAGTAGAGGTCTTCGCGGAAGCGGGCGGAGGCACATTCGGCCAGCAGGTCGCAATGAGTCGCGCTGATCAGGCGGATGTCAATCGGTTGAGGTTCGTTACTGCCGATGCGAACGATCTCCCGTTCTTGCAGAGCGCGTAGTACCTTGACCTGTAAAGGCAGGGGCATAGTGCCTATTTCATCGAGAAACAAGCTGCCCCTATGAGCAAATTCAAACCGGCCAATACGGCGCCGATCGGCTCCGGTAAAAGCACCGCGCTCGTGGCCAAAGAGTTCACTTTCGACCATATTCTCCGGAATTGCCCCACAGTTGACGGCAACGAATTTGCCATCTTGACGTGAGCTGAACTCGTGCAGACACTGGGCGACCACTTCTTTGCCGGTGCCCGTCTCGCCCTGGATCAGGACCGGTGCATCGGTGTCTGCGACATCAAGAAGCTCCGTACGCAAACGTTGGATCGCAGGGCAATCGCCAATCAGACGTTTTTCAATATCAACGCTGCCACTCAGCCGTCGGCGCAGATCGCGATTTTCCAACACCAGACGACGCTTTTCACTGGCACGCTGCAGGACATCGAGCAGTCGTTCCGGTTCAAATGGTTTTTCTATGAAATCGTAGGCCCCCTGGCGGATTGCTTTGACAGCCATCTGGACATCACCGTGGGCGGTAATCAGTACGACCGGCAGATCTTTGTCGAGGGCTGTGAGTTGGGCGAGAAATTCCATGCCGTCCATTTTGGGCATTTTGACGTCACTGACCACCACCGCCGACATATCCGGACTAATCCGTGCCAAGGCACTTGGAGCATCAGAAAATGTTTCAACTTGGTAATCGGCAAGCTCCAGCCACTGCGCTGTGGCTGCTCGCAGATCGGCATCGTCATCAACCAGATAGATCTTGCTGGGCTTGCTGGTCATTGCTTTACTCCTGTTGTCTCTGTTACCTCTGTTACCCCTATAGCCCCTGCTGTCAGTATGTGCAGTGTGGGCAGTGTGGGCAACCGTACGACAAAACTGGCTCCGGCTCCAGAATTGTTCGTCGCACGAATTGTGCCACCGAGATCAGCTATGATCCGATAACTGATTGACAATCCGAGTCCCAAGCCCTTACCCACCTCCTTGGTGGTGAAGAATGGATTAAAAAGCTCGGCCAAGTTTTCTTCCCCAATTCCAGTGCCACTGTCACAGAGCACTATTTCAACCAGCTCCCTATCGATTGAGACGCTGAGATTCAGGAGCCGCTGTTCGGTTTCTCGCATTGCATCCACACCATTACGGATCAGATTGACCAGCACTTGCTCTAAGCGGTTTCGGTCACCATTGATCATGACCGGTTCAGTTGGCTGCTGTATTTCAACAACCACACCCACTTCAGCAAGGAGAGTCTCGGTCATCCCCAATGCTGCAGTGAGGCAATCCTGGACAAGGACAGGTTCGCAATGCCGGGGGGTTTTGTAGGCGAAGGTCTTCAGTTGAGCAGTAATCGAGGCCATGTGATCGGTAATACGGGTAACTGATGAGAATGACTCTCGGGCTTTTTCTTCTTCATGTCGATCAAGCAGCAGACGACCGCTGGCAGAATGTGTTCGTATCGCTGCAATTGGCTGATTCAGTTCGTGGACAATTCCGGCGGCCATTTGTCCAAGGGCTGCCAATTTACTGTTTTGTACCAATTCAGCCTGAGTATTGCGCAAAGCATGCTCAGTTCGGCAATGTTCTTCGACCTCTTCCTGCAGGCGCAGATTTACAGCCTTTATCGCCTCCGCCTCGTGCGCTTTGTGTCGTGACAATTGTTTCTGCCGCCGCTCACGTGCATACATACCAAGGGCCAGAATCAACAGCGCTGAAGCAGTGCCGATAAGAGCCACAGCTTCCGCCCGCTCGCGTACCGGCGCCAGAGGTGCGACATGAAACAGTTTCCATCCCTGCCCGACTAACTGCCGAGAAAGCAATAGGTAGCGGATTTTTCCGTCGCGCACAATGCTGCGATTCTGATCTATTGTTTTTACGGTTTGCAGAGGGAAAAGTTTGAGCGTTTGATCGCTATATTGGCGACCAGCACTAATATGCGCTCGCTGTTCTGCGGACAATGGGGTGAGTGTAGTGTATTTCCAATCTTTGCGACTGGACAGAAACAGAACGCCATTGGCGTCGCTGACCATGACGATTTCTCCGCCCTGATGCCAATCATCCTGCAAGGGGTCGAGATCAACTTTGGCCACGACAACACCAAGGAAGCGCTCCGAGCGATGCACCGGATAAGACATGAAGAAACCAGGCCGACCAGTTGTTGCACCTATAGCAAAAAAACGTCCTTCATGCCCTGCTTTAGCGTCAATAAAATAGGGGCGATAACCGTAGTTCTGTCCAATATAGCTGAACGGTTGTCGCCAGTTGCTCGCTGCGACGGTGTTACCGGTCGCATCCATGACGTAGAGTGCATCTGACCCCGCTTCACGGTTCAGACCCTCCAGGTAGAGGTTAACCTGCTCACTGGAAGCATCGCTGGCAAGCAGCTCCTGCACCGCGCCGTTGCGAGCCAGAACGTAGGGCAGATAAGCATAGCGACTCAGTGCTTCGCGCAACGTTCCGCCGTACAGGGTCAGGCGCTCTTCGCCCGTTTCCTCGATGCTCTCCAGCGCAACATCATAGGTCAAGCGTGTAGCCTGCCAGACCACTCCAGTGGCAACAAGGACACCGACGACCAGCAACCACCAGGGCGCTATCTGTTTAAAGAACCTGATCATGAGAGATGTTTCCGTTTGAACTGAATGACATTCTATCAAGCAAATAGTTTGCCATCTTCAGGCAACGGCAATAAGCATCTGCGACGACCGTCAATAACCTTTAACCATGCCTCCATCAACCATCAGAGTGCTACCAGTGACATAAGAACCTGCTCCGGAAGCGAGAAAACAGACCACCTTGGCAAACTCTTCTGGATCGCCGTAGCGCTGCAACGGAATATTCCCCAGCGATTCCTGAACCACCTGTTCCTTACTGATGCCGCGTTTATCGGCCTTGAGCTGATCAAGATAAGCGGTGCGGTCGGTCGCTATCCGACCCGGTGCAACGGTATTAACCAGGATGTTGTATGGCGCAAGTTCGTCGGCCAGACTTTTAGCCAGACCGAGAATGCCCATGCGGAATGCATTGGAGAGGATCAAACCAGGAATCGGCTGCTTTATCGAGGAAGAGGCAACGTTGATGATCCGACCACCTCTTACTTTCAGATCAGGCAGTACTTCGCGGATCAAGCGCACATAACTGAGCAGGTTCAGTTCAAATGCCGCTTGCCAGGCATCGTCATCAAGTTGCTCAAATCCACCGCCTGGTGGGCCACCAGCATTGTTAATCAAAATATCGATGCGACCACGTCGGTTGCGGGTTGCGACGACCAAAGCCTGAATGTCTTCAGTTTTGGTGATATCACAAGAAAAACATTCAACCCGGCCCTTGGCGGTCGGTAACAATTCGTGTTTCGTCCGTTCCAGTTGCTCGGCATTACGGCTGGTGAGCATCAGGTCACACCCCTCAGCAGCCAACTGTGAGGCGATTGCTTTACCCAATCCTTTACTCGACGCAACGACCAGAGCGATTTTACCAGTCAAATTCAGATCCATATTGACCTCCTCATCATCGCCATCCGATCGGCTGGTAACCTTTATCTCGCAGACATTGATCGACGAACCGGATGTAAACCTGAGTTGGCTCCGAAGAGTCGAAAGCCCCGCGGACCAAGGTTGCTGTGGCTGCTCCGGCGCCACCGATAGCGGCTCCGCGCCCGGCGCTGCCGCTCGAAGAAATCGCACCGACGACAGCTCCAGTGGCGCCTCCGACAGCACCGGCTTTGGCTGTATTCTTGGCAAGTTCTTCGCTCTTACCTGAGTTGGCCCCGCTCGTCTCAGCCATCCTCATACACGCATTGATATCCGCATCTGCCTGTTGCTGCCCGACCCTGTTCAGGTGGGTGTTGGGATAGAGCACCGGTTTCTTCGTGCTGGAACAACCGCTAAGAGCCAACGTTGCTATCATTATCAAAAGAGTAAGAGTTATTTTCATTTATTATCTCCATGAATGTTGATCTTTGTTCTGGGAGATATTCTCCCTCCAAGGGCCCATTATATCTCACACTGCCATGTTTTATCTCTGCAAACTGCTTAAGCCCACGAAACTACCGTTGTTGTCTTCAGCCAACTTGCGCATCAGGGCAGCAAAG
>DAOWJU010000084.1 GCA_030640215.1 Desulfuromonadales bacterium | reverse complement strand
CGCTTTCTTGCTGCAGAACTGCAACCAGGCGTTGCATCAGGGCTGGCGCATTGACAAAGCCAAGTACACGGTTGCAGAAGACGGCACCTTCCATAAACAGGCCAACATCGTCCATGGCCGGATTGGCTGCCAGGTAACCGATCCTTTCTCCCGGCAGGGCCAGATCTTTGGAGTGCGAAGTCACCAGGATGGAATTACGAATATATTTGAAGACCGGTGGCACGCTGTTGCCATCAAAGGCCAATCGCGCATAGGGCTCGTCAGAAATCACATAGATACTTCTGCTCAGTTCGGCCTGCTTGCGCTCCAGCATTGTCCCTAAGGCCTCAAGGGTTTCGGCACTGTAGACCGCACCGGTCGGGTTGTTCGGTGAATTAATGATTAAGGCCCGGGTGTTTTCTGTGATTGCAGCTTCGATGGCAGCAATGTCTGGCTGGAAGGTCTCCGGATCGGTCCAGACTTCGGTTGTCACCCCACCATGGTTGTCGACATAGAATTTATATTCGACGAAAAAAGGCGTTAGAATAATCACTTCCTCGCCAGGGTTGAGAATCGTCTTTAAGGTGACATTGAGAGCGCCACCGGCACCGCAGGTCATGATGATATGACTGGAATTGACTGGTGCGCCGGAATTTCCAGCGATACGTTTGGCAACGGCAGCGCGTGTCTCTTCGTAGCCGGCATTGTTCATGTAGCGATGCATGCCGGTATCCGGCTGGTCGACAAGACGGCGTAGCTCGCGTTGAAATGCTGCCGGTGGTTCTACCGATGGATTACCAAGCGTGAAATCGTAGACATTTTCTGCACCATATTCGGCGGTCAGGGCGGCCCCTTCCTCGAACATGCGGCGGATCCAGGAAGAGCGCTCAATAGCACTACGAACCTTAATGGAGATGGTCATGGAGAACTCCTTAACAATTATCATTTTTGGGTCAAAAAACTGAGCTGCGAGTTTAGCTGCCCAGTCACCATTGGTCAAGGCCAAGTCTACTGTGAGTCAAGCTACGTCTACTTGCTTTTTAATGATTCATGGGATAAATTCACAAGCTCCCTGAACAGTGGAAAGGATAGATCTCGTGGATGAAAAAAAACTGCAGGATTTACGACAACAGATTGATGCTCTTGATGACCAGATCCTCGATATACTCAATCGTCGTGCCGACGTTGTCGTCGCGGTGGGCAAGGCCAAGGAAAAAAGCCAGGGCGAATATTATGTGCCGAGTCGGGAAAAAGCGATTTACGAACGCTTGAGCGCCAGAAACCCGGGGCCTTTTCCAAATGATGGCGTTCGTCGCGTTTTCAGGGAAATCATTTCGGCTTCCCTGTCGCTGGAGCAACCACTCAAGGTGGCTTTCCTCGGACCTCACGCAACCTATACCCACATTGCCGCTATGCAGCAGTTCGGCCTTTCCGCGCAACTCGTTCCGTTGAAGAGTATCTCGTCGGTCTTTGAAGAAGTCAGCCGGGGCAGGGCCAGTTACGGCGTTGTTCCGGTGGAAAACTCCAACGAAGGCGTGGTCTCCCATACTCTCGACATGTTCATGTCCTCGGATCTCAAGATCATTGCCGAGATCCTTTTGCCGGTCTCCCATGATCTGTTGAACCTCTCTGGAGAGATCAACGATGTACGCAAGGTGATTTCTCACTCCCAGGCGATCGGCCAATGTCGATCCTGGCTGGAAGAAAGTCTCCCTGATATTCCACTGGTTGACGCCTCAAGCACGGCTTTTGCCGCCCAACAGGCTGCCGAAGATGCCAGTGTCGCTGCGATTGCCAGTGAATCAGCCGCTTCGCTGTACGGATTGCGGGTAGTCAAACACAAGATTGAGGATAACCCGAACAACTTTACCCGTTTCCTGATTATAGGCAGCGAATTACAGAGTCCGAGTGGCAATGACAAAACGTCGATTATGTTCAGTGTCAAGGACCAGGCGGGCATTCTTTATCATATGCTGGAACCTTTCAGCAAACGTGACATCAACCTGGCCAAGATCGAGAGTCGTCCGACCAAGGGCAAGGCGTGGGAGTATATCTTCTTCCTCGATATGGTGGGTCATGTTCAGGATGAGAAGATTTCAGGTGCTGTTGAAGAATTGCGGGATTCCTGCCAGTTCCTTAAAATCCTTGGTTCATATCCTAAGGCTCGGTGAAAAGTGACGAGGAACGCGGAGCGAGACAATTCAAACAAACTTAAAAAAATATTAAAGCAATGAATACATTTTATATTGATAAATTAGCAGTTGTGGGTGTTGGACTGATTGGTGGCTCTCTGGCTCTGGCTTTGAAAGAAGCAGGCGCGGTTGGCCATGTGGTTGGCGTTGGCCGGGGATTGCCAAATCTGGAAACTGCGCTGAAGCTTGGCGTGGTTGACACCTTCACCCAGGACCTGGCTGAAGGTGTCGAAGGTGCTGACGTGGTTTTTCTGGCAACGCCGGTGCAGTCTCTCGGTGCAGTGGCCGCACAGGCGATGCCGCATCTCAAGCCGGGGGCAATCATCACTGATGGCGGCAGCGTTAAACAGGCAGTGATCGATGCGATTGAACCACATCTGCGCGATGATGTTCATTTTGTGCCCGGTCATCCGATTGCCGGAACCGAGAATAGCGGTGCAGAGGCCGCCTTCCCGACTCTCTATCGTGACCGGCGTTGTATCTTGACGCCGACGGAGAGAACAGCTGAGGACGCTCTCGAATCTATTCAGTGCATGTGGCAACTCGTCGGTAGTCAGGTGGTCGTCATGGAAGTCGAAAAACATGACCGGGTCCTCGCCGCTATCAGCCATCTGCCGCACATGGTGGCCTATGCGCTGGTGAATGCCGTTGGTGCCTATGATCGTTATGATGAAAATATCCTGGAATATTCAGCCGGTGGCTTCCGTGATTTTACCCGTATAGCTTCTTCCGATCCGACCATGTGGCGGGATATTGCCCTGACCAACCGCGACGCGTTGGTCGAAATGATGGGGCAGTTCGAAACCTTCTTTGCTGAACTCAAAGAAGATGTTGCCAGTGGTTCTGATGAACGTCTCTATGAATTTTTCCGTCGTTCCAAGCAAAGCCGCGACGAAATCCTCTAGGGACTGTCCCCGCATGGGGACTGTCCCTTTGCCCTTTAGTTAAGGTATCGACAGTAAGCAATGACTGATAATCAATCCCACGGCAGATCCGTAACACCGGCAAAATCCTTGCGCGGCGAAATCTCCGTACCTGGTGACAAATCTATTTCCCATCGATCCATCATGCTCGGCTCACTGGCCGAAGGCACGACTCGGGTGAGTGGTTTTCTGATGGGTGAAGACAACCTTTCTACATGGCAAGCTTTTGAATCCATGGGTGTCAATATCCGTCAAACAGGACCAGACGCGCTGGAGATAAAAGGTGTTGGACTTGATGGTCTTATGGAACCAGACAATGTGCTTGATTGCGGCAACTCAGGTACAACCATGCGCTTGATGTCCGGGCTGATGGCTGGTCAGAATTTCTTTTCTGTGCTGACTGGTGACAAGTATCTGCGGCGGAGACCAATGAAGCGAGTTGTGACGCCGCTCGCTGCCATGGGCGCCCGTATCTGGGGGCGAGATGGTGGTGAACGTGCACCTTTGGCGATCCAGGGTGGTTCTCTCAAGCCAATCACCTCTGCCTCTCCTGTGGCAAGTGCTCAGGTCAAGTCGGCCATACTCTTAGCCGGGCTTTCTGTTGATGGAGAGACAAGGGTTACTGAACCGCATCTGTCCCGTGATCATAGTGAGCGTATGCTGACTTATTTCGGTGCCGATGTCCGGCCCTTCGAGGGTGGTGTCAGCCTGATTGGGAGGCCACGTCTGCTGGCTCAGGAGGTGATCGCCCCGAGGGATGTCTCTTCGGCCGCTT
>DAOWJU010000111.1 GCA_030640215.1 Desulfuromonadales bacterium | reverse complement strand
CGTATCGGTCGCGGTGAAGGGATCATCACCCGCCTCTGCACAGCACCACTGGTGGTTGCGCCGCTCCTGCGAGAGACGCTGATGGAACGCATGCAGACTGTCGTGATGACCAGTGCAACGCTGACTGTGGCTGGTCGTTTTGACTATCTGCGGCAACGGATCGGACTGAATGAACTGGAGCCAGGTCGCCTCTCAGAATTACTGCTCGCATCACCTTTCGATTTTGAGAAACAGGCGCTGCTGGCCATTCCCACTGACATTCCTGAGCCCGGTCGGCCCGGGTATGCCGAAGCCGTCCGTGACTTGACTGAAAAAGCCCTGCTTGCATCTGACGGCCGCAGCTTTGTGCTCTTTACCGCCTACAGTCTTTTGCGCCGCATCCACAATGAGCTATCGCCGATACTATCGGCCCGCGGCTATCAGGTTCTCCGCCAAGGCGAAGCAACCCGCCACGCCCTGTTGCAGAAATTCAGTCAGGATCCAACCAGCATTCTGTTTGCCACCGATTCTTTCTGGGAGGGGGTTGATGTCCCGGGGCGATCATTAGAGCAGGTCATCATTGCCCGGCTGCCATTCAGAGTCCCTACCGAGCCGGTGCTCGAAGCACGCGCCGAAGCAATTACCAGAGCAGGAGGCGATCCATTTATGGATTACACGGTTCCCCAAGCGGTGATTCGCTTCCGGCAAGGCTTCGGTCGCCTGATTCGCCATCGCACTGACCGCGGGGTGGTTCTGATTCTCGACAGCCGGGTTGTCAGACGCGGCTACGGACGGCTTTTCCTGCACTCACTGCCTAATGTACCTTTAGTAACCAGACCCCAGGCCGAACTGACCGATGCCATCAAGGAGTTCTTCGCCAGCACCGATAGCAAGGGCCCTGAAACGGGCGGCGAAGAGGAGTAAACGGCGGTCGGCAGGCAACAATTCATTGACAAAAAAAATCAATCATGCTAACAGACGGACACTCTTTAATCTCTCGCAACGGAAAAGTTCATGTTCAAAATGGCAACAATGACTGCAGCAAGCAAAACAGCCCGAGCAAACAATGCGGCTGCAGCGGCGGCCGCTTGCCACGAACTTGTCCATTGCCTTGAAAACTGATTCAAACTTTTACTTGATCAAGGCCATGGGCAAACGTCCATGGCCTTTTTAATTTTACCCCCAGAGGAAAACTCACCAGGGGAACCGGAAGGAAAGATCTCATGCGTAACAATATTGTTCATATCGGTGCGGGCGAACTGACTTACGAAATCCGGGCTATCGTCGACATTGCCGACAAGCTTAAATCTCTCGGCATCGATACCAACATGGAAAACATCGGTGACCCGATCGCCAAGGGTGAGATCATTCCCAAGTGGATGAAAAGAATCGTCGCCGACTTGGCCATGAAGGACTGCAGCTACGGATATTGTGCGACCAAAGGTGTTCCTGAAACGCGTGAATTCATCGCCGAGATGACCAATCGGCGAGGTAAAACGCAGATCACCGCAGACGACATCATTTTCTTCAACGGCCTGGGCGACGCAATTCAAAAAGTTTATGGCCTGCTGCGGCGCGAATCCCGCGTCATTGGTCCCTCACCGACTTATTCCACGCATTCGTCCGGCGAGGCTGCTCATGCCGGTCAAAGCCCGGTCTGCTATCGTCTCGATCCGGCCAACAACTGGTATCCTGATCTCGACGATCTGCGCCTGTCGATCAAGTACAACCCAACCATCTCCGGCATCCTGATTATCAACCCGGACAATCCCACCGGAGCGGTCTGGCCAGAGCGTATCCTCAAAGAGATGGTGGCGATCGCCAAGGAGTACGACCTCTTCATTATCGCCGATGAGATCTATCAGAACATCGTCTACAACGGCCAGTCGACCAAGCCGATCTCTGACCTGATTGGCGATGTACCAGCCATCTCAATGAAGGGGATCAGCAAGGAGCTGCCATGGCCCGGATCTCGCTGCGGCTGGATTGAAGTTTACAACGCTGACAAGGACCCGATGTTCAAACGCTACATCCAGAGCATTGTTGATTCAAAGATGGTCGAAGTCTGTTCGACAACCTTGCCGCAAAAAGCGATTCCGCCCATTCTCAGCCACCCAGAGTACCCAGCCTGGCTTGAGGAACGCATCACCCGTTATGAGAAATTTTCCAACATCGCCTACGATATTCTCAAACAAGTTCCAGAGATCAAGGTCAATCGGACCAACGGCGCATTCTACATGAGCATTGCCTTCAAAGAAGGCCAGCTAAACGACAAGCAGACTTTACCGATAGAGCTTCCTGAAGTCCGTGAACTGGTCGAAAACCTGGTCAATCAGCCGGGAGTTTCTCTAGATAAACGTTTTGTCTACTACCTGCTGGCATCAACCGGCATCTGCGTCGTACCGCTGTCATCCTTCTTCACACCTGAGCAGGGCTTCCGCATTACCCTGCTGGAACGCAATGAAGAAACCTTCGTCCGCATATTTAAAAATATTTCGGCCAACATTACCCAATACCTGGGATCACACTCAGGCTGACAACCACCCGCTTCACCCGAGACCAGTATGCTCACTCCACATAAAATCAAACATGACACGTTGATTACGTCACGTGACCAATTGATCAGTTTTTTTACTGCTGGAGCACGCCCGGAAACCGATTGGGGCATCGGTGCGGAAATGGAGATGCTGGTTCTCGATGCCCAAACCGGCGAGGCTGCCAAGTTTTCCAGGATTGAAACCTTACTGGCAGATCTGGCAAAAACCGGCGACTGGCAGGATATGCGTGAGGGATCCAGACTGATCGGCCTGCAGGGGCCCCATTCATCGATCACTCTTGAACCTGGTGGACAGTTCGAGCTTTCCGGGCAACTCTGCGTTGATCTCTTCTGCAACTGCAGAGATTTCAACCAGCATATTGCCAAAGCGGTTGAGGCCGGCGAAAAACTGGGATTGATTCTGCTTGGTCTGGGAACCCAGCCTTTCAGCCGTCTGGACGAGATTGAATGGACACCCAAGACACGTTACGACATCATGGGGCCCTACATGCAGAAAAGTGGCGACATGGGCCAGCGCATGATGAAACAGAGCGCGGGCTTTCAGGTCAACCTGGATTTCAGCGATGAAGCTGACTGCATGAGAAAGTTGCGCCTCGCTCAGGCTCTCGCTCCGCTGCTTTACGGCCTTTTTGCCAATTCACCAATTATGGACGGGCAGCCGACTGGATTCTTGACCACACGTGGTGAAATCTGGTCGCGCACAGATCCCGACCGGACCGGACTGCTGTCTTTCCTCGACAACCCCAATGCCGGATTTACCGATTATGTCGAATACGCGCTCGATGTGCCGATGTACTTTATCAACCGGAATGGCGAGTATCTCGACCTGACCCAAAGACCTTTCACCTTCCGCGAATTCCTCGACTCTGGCCACGCTGGTCACCAGGCGAGCATGAGCGACTGGGATCTGCACTTATCGACACTCTTTCCCGAAGTACGCCTGCGCCCGCAGATTGAAGTACGCAGCGCCGACAGCCTGCCGCCACACCTGGTGCTGGCCGTTGCTGCTCTGCTCAAAGGCTTGATGTACGACGAGGAGTCTTTTCAGTCTGCATGGGAACACTGTCAGCTGGATTCCACGGCAGAGATCGAGATCGCCTGTCGTCAGGCCTGGCGTCAAGGTCTGCAAGCGCCCTGGAAGGGCGGCACCTTGCAGGACCTGGCGCGAATCTGCCTGGCGCTGGCCCGTAATGGCCTCGACCAGCAGAAATCCAGGAAATGCCAGGAACGGAGCGAGTGCCATTTCCTGAAAGGACTCGACACCCTGATAGAAGGTGGCGATACCCTGGCAGAACAGCTTCTGCAAAAGTGGCAAGGGAACCGTCAGGAGAAACTCAAGGCCTTGATTGAGCATTGCGGTTTTTTCGATATTCCTCCCAGGCCATCAGACTGTGCTGAGGCACAGATCAAGACTGATAGCTGACCATCATTTCCCCCAGAATTTGCCCTTGTCTTGCCGACAACGGGTCAGTATAGTGGCGACTCAATAAACCTAGCTAAAAAATGTTTTCCGAGGAGTTTTTCAATGGCACAGACGCTTGATATGCAACAGGCCCAAAGGGCTATCGACACCATCCGCCTGCTTTCCGCCGACATGGTCGAGCAGGCTCAATCAGGGCATCCCGGCACTCCCATGGAAGCCGCGCCGATTGCTTACCTGCTTTACAACCGGTACATGCGCTACAATCCCAAAAATCCTGATTGGGCGGGGCGTGATCGTTTCGTCCTCTCTTGCGGCCACGCCTCGGCACTCCTCTACAGCATGTTGCATCTGTCCGGCTACGACCTCTCTCTGGATGATCTGAAGAATTTTCGGCAGCTCGACAGCCCGACTGCTGGTCACCCTGAGTTTGGCCATGCACCAGGCATTGAGACCACCACCGGCCCACTCGGCCAAGGCATCTCGGTCGGTGTCGGCATGGCAATGGGAGCTCGCTTCCTGAACAAGCGCGTCAGCAAGGACCTGTTCGACTACACCATCTACGGTCTCTGCTCTGACGGCGACCTGATGGAAGGTGTTTCTGCCGAATCAGCCTCACTGGCTGGCCACCTGCGACTGGGCAATCTGGTCTATCTCTACCTCGACAACAAGATCACCATCGAAGGAGATACCGACCTGACCTTTACCGAAGAGGTTGCAACCCGCTATCTCAGCTACGGTTGGCAAGTCCAGCACGTCGAAGGTGAGAATGTTCAGGATCTTGACCGCGCCATCGCCAAGGCCAAGCATTCGCCTCGGCCATCGCTGATCATTGCCCGCTCGCATATCGGCTTTGGAGCACCGAACAAGCAGGACACAGCCGGTGCTCACGGTGCCCCTCTCGGTGCTGAAGAGTTGCAACTGGCCAAACAGTTTTTCGCTCGCGACCCTGAGGAAACTTTTGTCGTTCCTGCAGACGTCTCAGCCCATATGGGGGAGGCCGTCAAGCGTGGTGCAGAGCAGGAAGCGGCCTGGCAGCAAGTTTTCGACAAAGAACTCACAATCAATAAAGACTTGGCCACATGG
The DNA here is from genome assembly GCA_030640215.1 of Desulfuromonadales bacterium. Taxonomy (GTDB): domain Bacteria; phylum Desulfobacterota; class Desulfuromonadia; order Desulfuromonadales; family BM103; genus M0040. The sequence continues at coordinate 3,145 of DAOWJU010000111.1, read as the reverse complement.
CAAACAGCTGCAGCAGGAGAGCTTCCGACTGGGTGGGATGACCTGCCAAAGTTTGCGGTCGGTGAGAAACTTGCCACCCGTCAGGCCAGCGGCAAAACCCTGAACACACTGGCTGGCAAGCTACCATTCCTGCTCGGTGGCTCTGCCGACCTCGGCCCTTCCAACAACACGACCCTCAAGGACGAGGAGTCTTTCACGCCCTGCAGCGTTGGTCGCAACATTCACTTCGGTGTTCGTGAACACGCAATGGCTGCCGCCCTCAACGGCATGGCTCATACCCCCGGGCTGATCCCTTTCGGCGGCACTTTCATGATCTTTGCCGACTACATGCGCCCACCGATGCGCCTGGCGGCCATGATGGGGCTGCAGACTATTTACGTACTGACCCATGACTCTATCGGTCTCGGTGAAGACGGCCCGACTCATCAGCCAATCGAGCAATTGCCAAACATGCGTGCAGTGCCCAACCTGACCGTGATTCGACCGGGTGATGCCAATGAAACGGTTGAAGCCTGGAAAGCAGCAATTGCCAATCGTCAGGGCCCGACCGCTCTGATTTTGACTCGTCAGGGGCTGCCAACCCTCGATCGCGAAGTCTTTGGTGCTGCAGAAGGTCTCCATAAAGGGGGCTATGTACTGGCCAAAGAACAAGGCGAGCTGCAGGCGATTATCATCGCCAGTGGTTCAGAAGTTCCCCTGGCACTCTCCGCTCAAGAGCAGCTGCAACAAGCAGGTGTCGGCACTCGGGTCGTCTCTCTGCCCACCTGGGAGCTCTTTGAAAAACAGAGTCAGGAGTACCGCGATCAAGTCCTGCCGCCAAACTGTCTGAACCGGGTCGCAGTAGAAGCCGCTTCAACCTTTGGCTGGGAACGTTACATCGGCCTCAAAGGCAAGATTATCGGCATGCGGAGCTACGGAGCCAGCGCTCCGGCCGGTCAACTGATGGAAAAGTTCGGCTTCACAGTCGAAAACGTGATCGCCAAAGTCAAAGAACTCCTTTAAAGAATTGTGGGGACATGTACTCGTTACGTGTCCCCACAATTCTAAGAAACATGAACCACAGAGGCACAGAGAACTCAGAGGAAAACAGGGTCTATAATGATACCTTTTTGACTTTCTCTGTGTTCTCTGTGCCTCAGTGGTAAAGCCTTTGTTTTGCTATAGGTCCGTTTTTTCTTATCTTTCTATTCCTCCAATACCAACAATCTGAGCTCCTCAATCAACTCCCTCACCAGCCCATAACCCTGCGTCCAGAAATCAGCCGAATTCAGATCAATCCCCATTGGTTTAAGCAGAGCATCCGGTCGCACCGACCCACCGGCAGATAATAATTCCCGGTAATCCGGAACAAAAACAGACCCTTCAGCACGATATTTCTGATAAAGCGCCAGTACCAGAAGTTCACCGAACACATAGGAATAGCAATAAAATCGGGCATGAATAAAATGGCTGATATAACTCCACCCCCATCGATAGGCCGGTATCATCTCTACACGGTCACCTAGCAAACGGGCATTTTCTGCCAGCCACAATTCACAAAAATCATCAGCTGCCAGGAGTTCCTGACCACGTCGGGCATGGGCCGCCTGTTCGAAGCGGGTCAGTACGGTCTGACGGAAAGTGGTGGCAATAATGTCCTCAACCTTGGCGCAGAGCAGGGCGATTCTGGTTTGTCGATCAGGTTCCTGATCCAGCAGGGTGCGGGTCAAAAGCATTTCAGCAAAAACACTGGCCGTCTCCGCCAGCGGTAAAGGCGCATGGTAGTGGAAAAAATTCTGTTCACTGGAAAGCACGTAATGCACCGCATGACCAAGTTCATGAGCCAGGGTGGAGACATCCCGCAGAGTGCCGGTGAAATTGAGCAGGACATAGGGGTCGGCACCCGGATAGAGCCCCATGCAGAAGGCACCACCGGATTTACCGGTTCGTGGCGAAACATCCAGACGTCCGGTGGCAACCAGGCGTTCCACAATGTCGGCCATGCCTGGATCAAAATCCCGGAAGGAATTCACGACCAGCTCAAGAGCTTCTGCAAAACTGTATTTACGGCTTTCCTTGGCCACCGGCGCATAAAGATCTGTGTTCTTCAGCTTTTCATAACCGAGCAGCTGGCGTTTCAGCTCAAAGTACTCTTGCGCGAGCGGATAGTGCGCTTCGGTGACGGCAAGCATCTGTTCCACCATCTCTGGAGCAGTTTCACTGCTCAGATGCGTTGGTGTCATCAGATCCGGGTAGTTTCTCAATTCTGATTCTTTGCCGTGATCAAGGAGAATATTGTTGAAACAGCTGGTCAGCACCAGCGACTGCTTGGCATGCTTGTCGAGAAAAGTTGCAAAGGCGGCTTCGCGGACATCACGCTCCTGATGGTAAATCAGCGACAACAACTCTTCACCAGTGGCCTCACGCTCTTCTTTCTCACCGGGGAAGTGGAAACGATAAGTCAGACCAGCGGTTAATTCATCGAACAGCTGGACAAAAGCATCCTTGCCGGAGAGATCTTTGCGCTTGAGCGCCTGCTCCACAGATTCGCCGAGTGTGTAAGGAGCATGGACCCTCACCGTTGTCAGATAGTGAGCATAAGGAGTGACCGCAGCGTCGACAATAAGAGAAGCAAAAACATCATCGGCAAGAGCAAGGATCTCAAGTTCGAAGAAAAGGGTCTCTTCGTGGATCGCCTGCCAGGCTTCACGAACTTGCGCCACCAGACGGGTATGCTCAGGCTTGCTGCTTTCTGCGTAGAAGAGTAATTGAGCGTAGAGGTAGGGTCTGAGAACTTTAAGTTGTAGCGCTTCATACTGCCGAAGAGCTTCACTCAACGTAGAGGCTGTAACACCAGAACAATTGATCTGACCGTAAAAGGCTGATCGAAACTGCTTCGCCTCCTGACTCGCAGCAGCCAAGTCGTTCTGTAAATTATGATCATCGGGAGCAGCATATAAGGGAGTCAGATCCCAGTTAGTTTTATCTAGAGAGGGGGGCATTGTGAAAGCTCCTTACTGTTAATTTGTGATGAAGGGCATTTTAACGCAAAGCCGCGAAGACGCAAAGAAGGGAAGCTCAAAATCTCTTTGTAAACGTTTTCTTCTGCTGCGCGTCTAACTCTTTAACGTAACGAACCAGGAGAGAATCGTGCCAGCAACCACGG
>DAOWJU010000156.1 GCA_030640215.1 Desulfuromonadales bacterium | reverse complement strand
TAATACCGCCATGCCATGGTCACCGATGGTGCCATTAATCAGGATTTTGTCGCCCACTTGAGCATTGCTCCCGGAGATTTGGTATTCATGTCCAATTGCACCAATGCCGGAGGTGTTAATAAAGAGTTTGTCGGCCTTGCCTCGTGGGACGACCTTGGTGTCGCCAGTGACGATTTTCACGTCAGCCTGCTTGGCGGCGTCGCGCATGCTTTCGAGCACTTGTCTGAGTTCACTGACAGCCAGGCCTTCTTCGATAATCAGGCCGACGCTGATTACCAACGGCGTGGCTCCGGCCATTGCCAGGTCGTTGACTGTGCCGTGGATTGCCAGGTCACCGATGTTGCCGCCGGGAAAAAAAATTGGCTCAACCACATAGGAGTCGGTTGTAAAAGCCAGCCTTCCATGCGGTGCAGCAAACACGGCGGCGTCATTCTGGTCGCGTTGGTCGATCCCGGAAAGGATCGGAACAATCAGCTCATCAAGTAGTTGATGGCTGAGCTTGCCGCCACTACCGTGACCAAGCAGGATTACATCAGATTTCAAGTCGAACTCCAGAGTCTCTGTTAGATTTTTACAGCCTTACAGCCTTTACGTCCCATATTTATATTCTGCCGCGCAGGTCCCTTCACTCGAAACCATGCAGGCACCGACGGGATCCTCCGGTGTGCAGATGGTGCGAAAGAGAGGACAGTCGTTAGGCCGGACTTTGCCTTTGAGGATCTCGCCACAGAGGCAACCCTTATGCTCGATCGGAGTTTCGACTTCAACCTGCAGCTGCCGTGCAGCGTCAAAACGATGATATTCGGGGCGCAGTTGTAGACCACTGTCGGGAATGTCACCAATCCCTCGCCAGCGGGCGTCACATGCTGCAAAGACCTGGTTGAGAAGTTGCTGTGCCTTGAGATTGCCAGCCGGTTTAACCACGCGACGGTATTGGGTTTCGACCCGGGCCTCGCCAGCAACCACCTGTCGGGCCAGCATCAGCACTCCCTGAAGCACATCAAGCGGTTCAAAGCCGGTGACCACACAGGGGACCCGGTAATTGTCAACCAGGGGTTGATAAGCGTTGGCACCAATGATCGCCGAAACATGCGCCGGGCAGAGGTAGCCATCAACCTGAAGCTCTGGGTCACCAGCCAGTGCGGCCATGGGGCCGGGCATGGTTTTGTGTGAGCAGAGTACATAAAAGTTATCGAGCTTCTTGCTGGCTGCAGTCAGTATGGTTCCGGCGACCGTCGGCGTCGTGGTTTCAAAGCCAACGCCGAGAAAGACTACAGCACTCTCTGGATTCTTTTCGGCGATGGAAACGGCATCAAGTGGCGAGTAGACGATTTTGATCGTCGCACCCCGGGCTTGTTCGTAGAGCAGGCTGGAGGACGAACCGGGCACACGCACCATGTCGCCAAAGGTGGCGATGATCGTGTTTGGACGCCTGGCAAGGGCAACGGCTTGGTCAACAAAACCGACCGGGGTCACGCAGACCGGGCAACCTGGGCCTGAAATCAGTTTTACCTGCCCTGGCAACAGGTTACGAATACCATGCTGATAGATCGCCATGGTATGGGTACCGCAGACCTCCATAAAGGTCATGGTGCCATCGTAATCGGCTATGGTCTGGCGAATGGCCTGCAACTGTAGTTTGGCCAGTTCGGGATCGCGGTATTCGTTCTGATGCTTCATTCCGGCGCAAGTCCAATATCGAGGGCTTCACGTAATGCCTTCAGGGTCAGCTGCGCTTCGTCTTCATCGATCTTTTCTATGGCAAATCCAGCATGAATTAAGACATAGTCACCAACCTGAACACCATCAATCATCATCAGGCTAGCATCACGCTTGACACCGTCAATTTCGCAGACAGCCATCTCATTCTCAATTGTCTTGACCTGCATTGGTACGCCAAGGCACATCTCTTTGCTCCTTCGTTATCGCTGCTGTGGCAAGTAGTACACGGTGGGTAGCGAAAAAAGATTTATTCGCGTTCCGCGTTCCGCGTCCCACGCTTCTGATTGACTCCATGATCTAACCAGTAGTACCACTCCTGCATGCCTTCGCCACTGTGACAGGAGAGTTCAATGATTTTGATCTGCGGGTTAACCTGACGGGCAAAAGTCTTGCATTGTTCAAGGTCGAAACGCAGGTAGGGAAGCAGATCAATCTTGTTGATCAGCATCAGATCGGCGGCCTGGAACATTTGTGGATATTTGAGCGGTTTGTCTTCGCCTTCCGTAACCGAAAGCACTGCCACCTTGTGGTCTTCACCGAGATCAAAAGAGGCTGGGCAAACCAGATTGCCGACATTTTCAATCATCAGAATGTCTGTTGTTTTCAGATCGAAATCTTCGACGCCGTGACCAACCATATGTGCATCAAGGTGACAGCCTGCGCCGGTGTTGATCTGCTTCACTGGTGCGCCAGTAGCCGCAATCCGATCAGCGTCATTGGCTGTTTGCTGGTCGCCTTCAAGCACCGAAAATTGCAGGCTGTCCTTAAGGTCTGTGAGTGTTCGTTCCAGAATTGAAGTTTTTCCCGAGCCAGGCGAACTGACCAGATTCAGGACGAGGAGCTGATGCGCTGCGAATCTGACGCGATTGCTCATTGCCAGACGCTGATTCTTGGCAAGCAGATTCTCTTCAACAAGGATTTTTCGCGAGGCATGGTCATCTGTATGATCATGCCCAGGTTGTGGCGGAGCGCAGCCGCAATCGGTACACATCTTAGTCTATCTCCAATTCTACGAGGGCCATTTCCTGGCCCTTCAGGATGTCGAGGGCGAAGTTGCCACACGCCGAGCAGCTGTCGAGCAGGCTTTCCATCTCACATTCCTCGCCGCATAGCTGGCAGTGGCCGAGAGCAGAGATGCGCCGGATTTCCAGCGTCGCGCCGTCGGCAAGAGTGCCCTTGGAACAGGCTTCAAAGGCGAATTCCATTGCCTCTGGTACAACACCGGAGAGCGCGCCGATTTCCATCGTGACGCTTGTGATGGCTACGGCGTTTTCACGACGAGCATGCTCCTCGGCAATTTCAATCATGTTGAGGGTCAGGCTTAGTTCATGCAAGTTTTTTGTCCAAGAGAGTCAAAAAGTGTCCAAGAGAGAAAGGTCCGGGAAGCCCGGACTGCGTTTTGCTTGAATCTGACGGTTCTTTACGGATTCAGGTTCAATATAATGAAAGCCAAGATAAAAAAGCAAGATCGGTTTTCTCAGGTAGTTTTTGATAATTTAAAAAGGCCCCTCTGTAACAGAAGGGCCTTCGTCTTCATGGAAGTATTCTCAGGCGGAAGCCGGTCAAGCTGCAAGCCTGCGTTCAGATCCAGTATAATGCCTCTTTTGAGAGGAACGCACAGAACCAGCGCCTAAAACTACGACTCCGCTGGTCCTGTAGAAACTTATAATATCCTCGTTTTCTATCAAACGATCCAAAAGTTGAGGTTTAACATAGTCATAATAACCTTCGTTGTGCATAACTCGTATAAGCATCTCTAGACTCCTGCGTGTTTGATCCAAGTAGAAAGATCTCTTTGCGCCATTAAAACAAGATGTAGTTATATTCTGGAACAGAAAGTGATCAGTCTCAATAGAACCAAATATGCAATTCACTATAACTAAAGGCAGAGAAATGGCCACCTGATGATTGAGTCAGGTGGCCATGATTGTTTTTCCAGTCGGTCGCTAATACTTCACTGCACACCGTTCATATCGTTAACGAAGCAACAAGCCTCTTCAGGAGCCTGGGTTTTCTGACTTCGGGTTGGGTCTGATCAAAGACCTCTCTGTGAATGTTGCCATTCGGGTCGATTGTGATCCTGACGTCCTTCTTTTCCATACTTCCCCCAACGCTAAGTGTTTCTATAATTCTGGAGTAAAATACGATGGTTTTCAATATAACCAACTGTCCAGCTATCTATATCTAAAGTTATGGCTGCGACTTTAGTCATGCCCACGTCCATTTCGCGAGTAAAGCAGAGGGCCATGAGCTTAACGATTGTCTGCAATGTCCAAGTGTCTGTTTCCTTAGTCCTTGCGTGGCACCACGACGATCCCGGAATCTGTGACTGTGTAGCCTTTACGCCGATCTTCTTCCAGATCATAGCCGATCTCAGAGCCATCCGGGATTACCGTATTTTTGTCGATGATCGCCTTGCGGATCTTGACATGCCGCCCGACGGTGACGTTTTCGAAGAGGATGGAATCTTCAACCAGGCTGTAGCTGTTGATCTTGCAGCGCGGGCCGAGAATCGACCGCCGGAGTGTGCCGCCGCTGGTGATGCAGCCAGCACAGACGTAGGAGTCGAGGCTCTGGCCGCGGCGGTCATCATCGTCAAAAACCGTTTTGGCTGGTGGCAGGTTGCCCTGATTGGTGAGAATTGGCCATTTGTAGTTGTAGAGATTCAGCTGGGGTGAGACGTTGACAAGGTCCATGTTCGCCTCGTAGTAAGAGTCGATGGTGCCTACATCCCGCCAGTAGCCCCGCTCCTCGGTTTTCATGCCGGGGATCACGTTATCGTTGAAATTGTAGGCAAAGATCCGGTCATCGTTTGCCAGCATCATCGGAATCACGTGCTTGCCAAAATCGAGATCAGTGTGGATTTTTTTTCCTTCTTGCAGTACTTCGATCAGCTTTTTGGTAGGAAAGATGTAGTTGCCCATGGAGGCGAAGCAGGTTTCGCGTCCCGGAATTCGCTCTGGATTCTCAGGCTTCTCGGTAAACCCACTGACTCGAGAATCTTCATCCACGGAAAAAACCCCATAGCGACTGGCCTCCTCAACTGGCACCTCCAGAGCGGCAATGGTGATGTCTGCCCGGTTCATCTTGTGGAAATTGATCATCTGGGTCACGTCCATTTTGTAAATATGGTCGCCGCCGAAGATGGCCACGTAATCTGCATCTGAAGATTCAACAAAACGCAGGTATTGCAGGATTGCATCTGCTGTCCCTTTGAACCACTCCTCGCTCTCACTACTGGTTTCAGGGGAAATACCCACGCAGAACTCGCCAAGGCCGGTCCATTTGCCCCAAGATTCTCGAAGATGCTTGTTCAGAGAGTAGGCCCGGTATTGAGTGAGGATGTAGATCTTTTTGATGCCTGAATTGAACAGGTTGGAGAGGACGAAGTCTATGATCTTGTATTTCCCGCCAAAAGCTACGCTCGGCTTGGCCCGGCGCAGAGTCAGCGGGCTGAGTCGTTCCCCTTTGCCACCAGCCAGGACCATCGCGATGGTATCTTTACCCACATTGTTCATTGAATACATAATAATGGTCTCTCCTCGTTAAGTTTACTTTCATCTGACGCTACCGACCTACAGTTTGACAAACCCAACTGCAAATGCAAGCAAGAAGAGGGGTAGAAAATTACAAAACATCTTAATGATCAACAGGACATAGAGTTTGACAGAGAAGTGTTATACTTGCTGCAACGCAAGCACGCATTCTTTTTGGAGGCCATATGTCTGAAACTGCGAAACATGACTGTAAGAATCCGGCAGAGCATCAATTGCATATCTGCCAATTGAAGAAAAAAGGCCTGTCTGAAGAGATTGCGACACGCACAAGCGATCCGGGTTATCTCTGCCACAATTGTAACGCTTCTGCGAATCAAGCTGAAGATCTCTGTAACCCAAGCCCCCTTGTTAGACGCTAAACAGGGTCAAACGATAAGCAGCGCCAAGAGGGTATCGGACTATACGAGCTGTTGTAATCCCGGAAAATGATCACACAACTCGGTGATTTCCTGTATGCGTTTCCTCTGCTCGACAGCCTCCTGCAAAGGCCCCATCAGCTGCATGTCACCATAGAGGACGGCACCGACGACCTGGCCGTCGTGGCAGGCAAGCCCACGGTAATTGCCGTTATCTTGAACTTCAAAGAGACGGGTGCTGGCGTCGATGGCCTGAATCTGACCAATACTGAAGAGCTCAACATCAAGCACTTTGATGCGGTTGGTCATCGGCAATCCCGAAAATTCGGCTGAACCGCCGACAGCATTGGCTCCGGCGACCATCCCCTGAGTATAGCTTGCTGGCCAGATGCCGTAGACACGGCCCTGATGTTCGGTGACATCTCCGGCGGCGAGGATATGTTCGTCTGAGGTGAAGAGCCGGTCATTAACGACGACTCCCTGTTGAACCTTGAGACCGCACTGACGTGCCAGGTGGCTGTTAGGGCGGACACCGGTGGCGAGAATGACCAGGTCAGCCGGGAACTCGCGACCATCTTCGAGCAGGACACCGCGTACCGCTTCATCGCCGGTGAACTCCTTGACCTGGACATTACATTCAATCGCCATCTGCTGGTCTTCCAGATGTGAAAGGAGCAATGCCGCTGCAGTGGGCGGTAACTGGCGCGGTAACAGCCAGCCAAAGCCTTCCAGTACGGTAACCTCAACTCCGCGACGTTGCATAGCCCAAGCACTTTCCAAGCCAAGCAGGCCACCACCGATACAGACGGCACGGGATCCCGGACGCAAATCTTCGATTATTTTGCGAGCGTGTTCAAGGGTACGTAGAACCGTGACGCCGTCGCGATTTGCACCTGGGATTGGTGGAATGAAGGGGTGGGCACCATTGGTGAGG
>DAOWJU010000125.1 GCA_030640215.1 Desulfuromonadales bacterium | reverse complement strand
TGAGACCAGATTTTGGCTCGTTTGAGAGTAATAGCCATAGCTATTGGTCGAAAAGGAGCTGAAATATGGGCCAAACAGCCGGATTTGCAGCCGGGTCATGGATAGTCCGACAGCCTCCGAGAACTAATAATAAGGCAATTGGCAATAGCAATGCCAAAAAATGAGGATAACAGAAAAACTGTTTTAAAATTGTATTCTGGCAGACTTTTTTTAGTTGTCAATCTAGCCGACAATACGAAAGCAGAAGAGTTTTACTGGCAAGAACTGGCCAAAGACGAACAGAGGTAGTGGATAATGGCCTATTTCATCTGGAAGGATTCCACAGAGGGGATTACGGAAGAGCAGCAGGCAAGCTGAGAGTGAACCGGGTGCCACTCTCAGGCATTGACTCAAACTGAACATCGCCAGAAAGGAAGCAGCCGAGAAGTTTCATACTGTAGGTGCCAAGTCCTCGACCGGAACCTTTCGTGGAGAAATCGCGCTGAAAAATTCTCTGTTGATATTCTGCTGGGATCACTGCGTTGTTGTGCACCCAAAAATTCAGACCTGTTTCAGAGCTATTCACACCAAGGGTGACGATATCCCCTGCCAGTGAAGCCTCCAGGGCATTTTTAACCATATTACCCAGGATACGTCTTAAGAGGGTTGCGTCACTGACAAAAGGGATCACAATGGAACTATCGTCAATTTGCAACAAACGTTGACGAGCAACGTCCTGCCCCTCATAAAGAGTTACAACATCATCGAGGACCTCATTGCTGACCAGAATATGGTTATCAACTTTCAGTTCGCCCTTCTCCACTGCGAGCAGAACACGCTGAGCATCAATCTCGTCAATAACTCTTTGCGAAGCCAGCTGAATACGACGACTGACCTCCATCGGATCAATTTTGTCGTCAATCTCCATAAGTTCTGCAAAGCCACGAATACTACCGACCAGGTTGAGAATATCGTGAAAAAAAGTACGCTCCAAAGCCAGCCGGCGACGTTCATGGCTGATATCTGTTCCAGCCAGAACGGTGAACTTTTCATCGCCATATTCAAGAGGAGCCGACCAGACCCGTAAAGTCAAATGTTGCATAACGACGCCATCTTGGCGCGTCAGCACACACTCTTGCACACTTTCTTCGCCATCCAGACCGGAGAGCATGGCCACCAGGGCACCACAAGTCTGACATGATTCCCCGGTACCACAGCCATCCCCAGATTCACCAGCGATATGGCACAAGAGCACATCGCCAACAAGTTGGCCGACCAGATTTTCCGAGAGAGATTTTCCAGACAGTTGGTAGAATGCTCGGTTGGCAAAGACGATCTGGCGATGGCCGTTGAGGACAAGCACCATTCCCGGCATCGCATCCAGCAGATGCCGGGTCAGAAACACATCGGCAAAATAAGCCGACTGACGGGTCAGTTCTTGCAATGTAGCACAAGGACTATTATCAATCGGTCCACTGGTATGGGCAGGATTGGTCATGGACATTAATTGGACACTCTCACTGGTTCAGTGAAACATAGATGGTTCAAAATCAACACGGTTCATCCTGGCAGCATCAAGCCTCATCAAAACAGGTTCCTGCAATCAGGGTCACAGGGGCCTCAAGGTAACTCCTCAGGGAATCGAGGAACTCGGCAGCATCCGCCCCATCAAGAATCCGATGGTCTGAAGAAAGGGTAACGCGCACCATAGGCGCGACCACAAGTTCCTCATGTTCATCGACCACGACCTCACCTTTAACGGTACCAACGGCCAGGACAGCAGCCTGCGGTGGAGTTACAATCGCAGCAAAAGACTCCACCCCGAGCATGCCCATGTTGGAGATAGTAAAGGTGCCACCATCCTGATCATCATCAGAAAGCTGGCCAAGATGCGCCTTCTCCGCTAAATCTGCTGAAGACTGGCCGAGTTGCTTCAAAGATAGCTGCTCGACATTTTTAATCACAGGATAATACAAGCCACCTTCTGTAGCGACTGCCATTGCCAGATTAATATGAGGCTGTTCAACAGCCTCTCCATCAATCCAGTGACTGTTCACCCAGGGATGTTCTTTGAGTGCTGCTGAAGCTGCTGCCATAATAAAGTCATTGATTGTGATTCCAAGATCCTTGCGAAAACGAATAATATCTGTCATGTCGACAGCGATGGTTACAAAAAAATGTGGTTTATTCTGCCAACTTTCAACCATTTTGCGCTCAATCAAACGACGAACGCGTACCAGTTTTTTGCCACTTGTACCAGCTTCCGCCGAAGTACTGGCATCATGCTCTTGCTCAGACATAACAATAATCCCTTTAAACCTGCTTAGAGTTGCAGAGTGAACTGGAACAAAACTGCCACGAGTTGTCCAGCACAAGTCATTACCATGTCATTGTAGAGCAGATAGCGTTTAATTGCTATAAACAGATACGGAGGGGGATATAACGTGATCAGCTAAAGAGGTGTTCTTAGCAAAGGAAAAGCCCTGGGCTTTAAGGCCCGGGCTTTTATTCTTAATATATATTCTTCGCTCAACCGAGGAAGACATTATGGCTACGAGCACGATTAGCCAGAATCGTCGGATCTACAACCTCACCACAGGAGCAACACTTCCACGCATCAAAAGCACGGACAAAATCATAATATTTCTCAGCATACATACGGGCTTTACATTTGGGACATCTCATGGCGTTTCCTCCTATTTCATCTATTACAAAAAATTACGCATTTCCAGAATGTACAGAGGAGATACTACACAAGACGTGCCAACTTATTGCAACTGGCGACCACAAATGAAGATAATTTCAGTATTAAATTAGTTCTACTGCTATAACAGCTACTTACACATCGTCAAAAAACTTATTCCAGTTAGAAATACGTTTTTTGCCAATACCTTTCACCCTGATCAAGGTGTCCAGACTCTCAAAGTCGCCATTTTCTTGACGGTCGTTTTCTATCCGTTTGGCAAGGACAACACCGATCCCTGGCAAAAAGGTCCAATCATTGACATTCATACGATCCGGGTGCAATGGAATGGCCATTGCCACACGGTGGCTCGCTGGCATCCACCCTCGCTGTATGATCTCAATTTTCTGATCTTTTTTGACAACTCGAAAGCTTTCACCACCGCGTAACGGTTGCGACCGGGCTGAATCATCTGACAAAAACTCAGCTCGCGAATCGTCCGTCAAATATATGGCGCTCGACAGGACCAAACCGTCAGAAATTTGATACACCCCCGACGCCACACCATCACCCGTCAACTCAACATGAACAAAACCCTGCTCCACAGACAAAAAAACCGGGAGGTCTTCCTTTATGGAAGCCTCCCGGCTTAAAAGTACACACAAAAAAGCCAACACCGCCAGCACACTGATTGCTGGTGGTGCCTGAGAAAAGAGTTTAGTCCACATGATCACGCATCAGTTTGTACTGCACAGCATCAACCAGAGCATGATAAGAAGCATCGATAATATTATCACTGACACCAACAGTCCCCCAGCGCTCGGTTTTATCTCCAGACTCGATCAATACCCGTGTCACCGATGCAGTACCTTTCCCGGCCGGTAGCACGCGGACTTTGTAATCAAACAGTTTCATCTCTTTAAGTTGCGGGTAAAACTGTTCGAGAGCTTTGCGCAAAGCATGATCAAGAGCATTGACCGGACCACTACCCTCTGCAGCTGTGTGTTCAATCCGTCCACCAACTTTGACCTGAATGGTTGCTTCTGAAGTCGGCATTTCATCTTCATGTCGTTTGGTATCGATAACCCTGAAACCGATGACGGAGAAGAAGTTACGCATTTCACCCATGGCTCGTCGCATCAACAGCTCAAAAGAAGCTTCCGCACCTTCAAACTGGAAACCTTGATTTTCGAGTTTTTTGATATCTTCGAGAATTTCAAGAGTGACAGGGTCCTTGCTGTCCAGATTGACATTGAACTGTTCTGCCTTGGCAAGGATGTTGGCGCGGCCGGAGAGATCAGAGACCAGCACACGAGTCACATTACCCACTTTTTCAGGTCGTATGTGCTCATAAGTTTCAGGATGACGCTGGATAGCGGACACATGGACGCCACCTTTATGGGCGAAGGCAGAGTTACCGACATAAGCTTGGTGTTTATTCGGCACCAGGTTTGCGAGTTCATAGATATAGCGTGAGGCTACGCGCAGGCTCTGTAACTGCTCATCAGAAACGCATTCGCGATCCATCTTTAATTTCAAGGCAGGGATAATCGAACAGAGGTTGGCGTTACCACAACGTTCACCGAAACCGTTGATTGTTCCCTGTATATGCACCGCACCCTGTTCGACAGCTATCAAAGAATTGGCCACGGCACACTCACTGTCATTGTGGGCATGAATGCCGAGCGGCGTCTTAATGCTTTTTTTGACCTTTTTGATAAAATCTGCAACCTCAAAAGGCATCGAACCACCATTCGTATCGCAAAGCACGATACAATCGACACCGGCTTGCTGAGCTGCCTCCAGGGTTTTGATAGCGTACTCGGGATTTGCCTTATAACCATCGAAAAAGTGCTCGGCATCGTAGATAACCTCAGGCACATTTTCTTTCAGGTAGACAAGTGAGTCATAGATTAATTCGAGGTTTTCTTCCAGACTGATACGCAGTGCCTCACGAACGTGAAAATCCCAGGTTTTGCCAAAGATAGTAACTGTATCCGGCTCCGCCTGAATCAAAGTCTGGATGTTATTGTCCTTGGCCGGAGTCGTCTTGGCCCGACGCGTCGAACCAAAAGCGGCAACCTTGGCATGATTAAGGGTGACGTTCTTAACGTCTTTGAAAAAAGCGATATCTTTTGGGTTCGATCCGGGCCAACCACCCTCGATGTAGTCGACACCAAGTTCATCCAGCTTCTGTGCGATGCGGATTTTGTCCGCCACCAGAAAGGAAACATCTTCAGCCTGCGTACCGTCACGCAAAGTCGTATCGTACAGGAAGACTCTACTCATCAATCCACTCCTCAATCCTTAAGTTCAAAGGATAAGCCATTGACTCAAAGAAAAAATCCCTCTATTCCTGAGTGACCTGCCCTTTATCCAGCTCGAAAGCTGCGTGCAAGACACGAACCGCGAGTTCAGTGTACTTGTCATCGATAACACAAGAGACCTTGATCTCACTGGTCGAAATCATCTGAATATTAACCCCCTCTTCGGAAAGGGTCTCAAACATCTTGCTGGCAATTCCTGAATGAGAACGCATACCGACACCAACGATCGAAACTTTAGCGATTGCCTCGTTGCTTTCTACTCCGGCAGCGCCAATTCTAGCGGCGGTTTCCTCGACAATCTTGAGTGCTTTCTTAAAATCGCTACGAGGCACTGTGAAGGTCAAGTCGGTAGAACCTTCATGGGATATATTCTGAATGATCATATCCACAGTGATGTTTGCTGCAGAGAGAGGGGAGAAAATCTGCGCCGCGATCCCAGGCCTGTCCGGAACCCGCATCACTGAAATCTTTGCTTCATCTTTATTATATGTGACTCCTGAAACCAGGACCGTTTCCATATCAGCATCCTCCTTCATCACCAGGGTCCCTGGGTTGTCATTTAGGCTGGAACGTACGTGAACGACGACGTTATACTTTTTAGCAAACTCAACGGACCTGATCTGCAGCACCTTTGACCCGAGCGAAGCCATTTCAAGCATCTCATCATAAGAGATCTTTTCCATCTTGGTGGCCTCGGGGACAAGGCGCGGATCCGTGGTATATACGCCGTCAACATCTGTCAGAATTTCGCAAACATCAGCTTTCAATGCTGCAGCAACAGCAACTGCCGAGGTGTCGGAACCGCCACGACCCAAGGTAGTAATATTGTTGTCACGATCAATACCTTGAAATCCTGCGACAATAACAATCGTGCCATTGTGAAGATCTTCACGGATATTGGTATCCTTAATTTCTGCAATCCGCGCTTTAGAAGAAGCGTTATCCGTATAAATCGGGATCTGCCAACCGAGGTAACTCTTGGCCTTATATCCCATCGTTTGCAGAGCCATTGACAACAAAGCGATTGAAACCTGTTCACCTGCTGCGACCAGAACATCATATTCACGTTCGCTCGGGAACTCGCACATCTCCTCGGCCAGCGCAACCAACTTATTGGTCTCTCCAGACATGGCCGAGACAACAACGACCATGTCGTTGCCCTCATCGTAAGTGCGCGCAATCCGTCGGGCTACATTCTGTATTTTTTCGACGGTCCCCACCGAGGTGCCGCCGTATTTTTGTACCACCAGTGCCATCTGTGGTCGATCCTTCCCGGTCTGTCCCCGTCAGGAAACCTACCAATATTAAGAGTTATCCCTACCGGCTCGATTGCCTTTAATAACAGTATTCATCTTGGCCGTCAAAGGTTTTCACGGCGTGTCACACGGGTTTATCGCTAAACGATGCATCTTTTGCGAGATGATCCAAGAGGTCTCTGCCGCGGCCATCCAGCGCCTTAAAAGAGAGCTTACGTTGTTGCTCAGAAGAATGCTCAATAAAAACGTCGACAGAGGCGGGCAATACCTCAGTCATGCGGTCAGCCCATTCGACCAGAGTCAAACCATCGCCCTCGGCAAAATCATCGTAGCCCAAATCTGTAAGGTCATCAACTTGAGAGAGGCGATAAAGGTCAAAATGATAAAGAGGCAGGCGACCCTGATGGATATTCAGCAAGGTATAACTCGGACTGGTGACCGGTGACGCTGAAGAGACCTCCAGTCCACTGGCCACTCCTTGAGCAAAACAGGTTTTTCCAGCACCCAGATCACCATTCAGAAGAACAACCAACCCGGCAACAGCAAATTCACCAAGCAGTCGGCCCAGATCGCGAGTTGCTTCTGGAGATCCGGTTGTCGTCTGCCAACGCTCCAAGATTACTCACCCATGCTGCGGATAATATCGAGACGGGCAATGACTCCAACCATCCGGTTGTCGTCAACAACTGGAACCAGGTGCGCCTTGTTATCCACCATCAGACTGGCTACTGTGGCAACCGAGGTTTCCGGTGCACAGGTCACAACATCTTTCGAGCAGATTTCGCCCACCTTGCGCGCTGTAACCTTGCGTACCTGCTCTGAAAAATTTTTCGGACTTTCCAGATAGATCACCCAGTCGAAGAGAGAAATGACGGTAGGAATATGCAGAGGTTTGTCCTGTTCGACAAGGTCTGTCTGTGTGACCATACCAACCAGCACGCCATCATCATCGACCACCGGCATGGCATTGACATTGTGCTCAACAAAGGTTTTTGCCAGGGCTTTGATCTCAGTATCGAGGTGAACGGTGTGGATTTCCGTCGTCATGATATCGTTTGCTGTCAACATTTAACCCTCCTTTGATAAAGCCTGCCGCGCGGCAGGGATTTCATAGATAACGTCAGTGGCCAGCAATCCAGCATCACCAAAGCTTGCCAGTAGTCGGTCAGCGGCAAGACCATGCAGATAAACGCCAAGAGTTGCCGCATCCAGTGCGGTAAGGCCTTGAGCCAGGAAGCTGCCTATCAGCCCGGTTAAAACATCACCCATACCACCGCTGGCCAGACCTGCGTGACCAGTGCTATTAACATGGATCTTTCCGTCCGGTGAGGCAATCAAAGTTCGTGCCCCCTTGAGCACCAGCACGACACGGTGGCGGACAGCGAAGTCACGCGCTACGGTAAATCGATCCGCTTGAATTTCAGCAACTGACAGTCCCGTCAGGCGTGCCATTTCACCCGGATGAGGAGTCAATATAGCTTGACGACCCGCTTGGCTATTAAGTAGGTGTGTGTGCCCACAGAACGCGTTCAAACCATCGGCATCAATAATCATCGGCAAAGCCGAATCCTGCACCAGACGACGCATCAACTCACTGGTCTCTTCAGCGAGCCCGAGTCCAGGGCCAATAGCCAGCGCCTGCTTCCCTTCAGTGAGCGTCAGCAGAGCGTCAAGAGCCAGAAGGCTGGTCTCTCCGTTGACATCAAGCATGGGGGCTGTCATGACCTCGGCAAGCCGGGAGGCAATTGTCGGCTGGACGCTCTGCGGACAAGCCAGAGTGACCAGACCGGCACCACCCCGCAAGCCAGACTCAGCAGCCATAACGGCAGCACCACACTTCCCTGTGGAACCGGCAACGACCAGGAGATGACCAAAAGTTCCCTTGTGACCAGCCTGGTTGCGTACCGGCAGCAGACGACTAGCTTCTTCGGCATCAATGAACAGACAGTCGGCAGCAGCCTGCCCGGAGATCTGCTCTGGAATACCAATATCTACGGTTACCAATTCGCCGACCAGACCGGCGCCAGGGTAACTGACCAGGCCAACCTTGGCAAAAGCGAAAGTGACCGTCAAGGAGGCGTTGACAGCAACACCAGGAACCCGTCCGGTCGAAGCGTCAACACCGGAGGGGATATCAACAGCAACCACCGGAAACGTCTGTTGATTTAGCCACTCAATGGCCTGCAGATAAAGACCTTGTGCTGGCTTGATGAGTCCGGTACCGAAGATGGCGTCCACCAGCACCGTAAGTCCACCAGCAGCGGCAAGGGACGACTGCAGAGCCTCGGCGTTCAGGATAAAATCAACCTGACCACCACATTTCTCCAGTGCGAACAGGTTCACTGCAGCATCGCCCTTGATGGCATCACGCTCTGCCAGAATCAGGGTTTTTACATCCCAGCCCTGATTCAGCAAATACCTGGCGATCACATAACCGTCACCACCGTTATTGCCCTTGCCTGCCATAATCAGCGCGCAAGGAGAGTCTGTCGCGGAGAAACGCTGGACAATCTCTTCAGCGACACCACGACCAGCGTTCTCCATCAACACGACCCCGGGTATGCCGATTTCGTCAATTGTCCGACGATCAATTTCCTGCATTTGGGCAGCAGTCAGAACTTTCATAAACGTTCCAGAATCACAGTGGCAACGGCATAGTCACCGTCATGGCTATAGGATAAGTGTACCACTCCAACCTGCTTTGCGGCCGCAATTTCAGCGGCCCGCCCAGAAAGTTGTAAATCAGGGCGGCCCAACTCGTCGGGCACAACTTCCATATCTTGCCAGCTGATCCCCTCGCGCAAGCCTAAACCGAACGCTTTCAGGCAAGACTCCTTGGCTGCAAAACGTGCCGCCAGATGTGGAGCAGGATCCTTTTTGGCAAAAGCATATTCGCGCTCACCAAGGGTAAAAAGCCGCCCCAACAGGGCGGCTTTGTTATCGGTAACAAATCTCCGGAAACGCTCAACTCTGGCCAGGTCTGTCCCCAAACCGACAATAGGCATGATCAGCACCCATGCACCAGAGCAGCCATTTCCCGAACAGCTCGATCAAGCCCGACCAGAACAGCCCGAGAAATGATACTGTGGCCAATATTGTATTCCTCAACCCCACCCAGCGCGAGGACTGGTCTGATATTCTGATAGTTGAGACCATGTCCGGCATTCACACCTAAACCGAGTTTTTTGCCAGCCTTGATCGCCTCTTCAATTTTCGCCAATTCAGCAACTTTTGCACTGCCCTTGGCATCACAGTAGGTTCCAGTGTGAATCTCTATATAGTCGGCCTTAACCCTGACACTGGCCTTCAACTGCGCCAGATCTGGATCAACAAAGAGGCTGACCGTAATACCGGCCTGGTGCAAGAGATCAATCTGCTTGGTTAACTTCTGCTTCTGTTTGACAACGTCAAGTCCACCCTCAGTGGTCAATTCCTGGCGTTTTTCCGGAACGAGAGTCACGTAATCAGGGACCACCTTCATGGCGATTGCCACCATTTCATCAGTAGCAGCCATTTCGAGATTCAAGTGGGTCTGCACGGTACGCCGCAGCAGCATGACATCGCGATCCTGGATGTGCCTGCGGTCTTCACGCAGATGCACCGTGATGCCATCCGCACCGGCCAATTCCGCCATGGCTGCAGCGGTAACCGGGTCCGGCTCGGTTCCACCTCTAGCCTGGCGAAGAGTTGCGATATGATCTACGTTAACTCCCAGTTTGGGCATACTCACGCTCCTGACGTCTCTTCATCAATCATTCTTCGCCGATCAAACTTTTCACAAGTTGGGCAATTTCATTGGCCATAGCAGTGATCTCACCTTGATCCTGGCCCTCAAGCATGATTCTCAGCAGTGGCTCTGTTCCAGAATAACGGATCAGCACCCGACCACTATCACCCAGGCGGTTCTCAACGTTCTCTATCAACTTGACGACCTCAGGCAGTTCCGCGATATTGCGCCGCTCACGAACCCTGACATTGACAAGAACCTGTGGCAGCGCAGTCATAACCGAGGCAAGTTCTGAAAGCGGTTTACCGCTTTGCTGCAGAATAGCCAGAACCTGTAGCGCCGAGATCATACCGTCGCCAGTCGTATTGTGATCGAAAAATATCATATGGCCAGACTGCTCACCACCAAAACGGTAACCGCCGCGGCGCATCTCTTCAACCACATAACGATCGCCAACATCAGTTTTAACCACCCGCCCGCCAGCTTGGCGCAAGGCAATATCAAGCCCCATGTTCGACATCACGGTCCCGACCACGGTGTTCTGTGGTAGAGCGTCACGCTTGATCATGTCGATACCGCAAATGGCCATAATATGGTCGCCATCAACCTCATTGCCATCTTCATCGACAAAGATACAGCGATCCGCATCACCATCAAGAGCGATCCCCAGGTCAGCGCCATGTTCACGAACCGCGGCAGAAATCACCTCAGGATAGGTAGACCCGCAACCGGCGTTGATATTAGTGCCGTCAGGATTAACACCATAGGCAAACACCTCAGCGCCCAACTCTTCGAGAACAGCCGGAGCCACGCGATAGGCAGCTCCATGCGCGCAGTCCAGAACAATTTTCAGCCCGGTCAGATCCAGCTCTCTGGGAAACGTGTGCTTGAGGAAAACAATATAGCGACCAATCGCGTCATCAACACGAAAGGCCTTGCCCACATCATCGGCTGTCGGGCGCAGAGAATCTATCCGGTCAGAGAAGATCAGATCTTCGATCTGCAGTTCCAGTTCATCGGGTAGTTTGAAACCGTCTCGGGCAAAGAACTTGATACCGTTATCCTGATAGGGGTTATGCGAAGCGGAGATCACAACACCGGCATCAGCACGCATCGAAGCAGTGATAAAAGCGATGCCGGGCGTCGGTAACGGACCAACCAGCAGGACATCAACACCCATTGAACAAATACCCGCAGCCAGAGCATTTTCGATCATATAACCGGACAAACGGGTATCTTTACCGATGACGATCCGGCTGCGCCGATCATCATGCTTGAAGACATAAGCCGCAGCACGTCCTATCTGCATAGCCATTTCTGTTGTTATCGGGTGCATATTGGCAATACCACGCACCCCGTCGGTTCCAAAAAGCTGTTTGGCCATTATTTTTTCTCTTTCCCCTCTGCACTCGCTGCTTCAGTCGCGGTTTCTGATGTTTCTTTGGCTGGCAACGGTGGAGCATAGTCAGGGTCCGGCTGCAGTACAACCTGGACTTCAACTGTTTTCGTTTCTTTCAAGTCGGTATAGTTACCGATGTAACTGATTGCAACAGCCTGGGAGAAGCTTTCCTGGACATGGGTCAAATCAATTCCTTCGGTGACAACCTCGGAAACCCCTTTGAGCTCACTCTCTGCACCAGAAACGACAACCTTCTCAGGAACGGCTTTGAATGATTTGACGATAAAACCGGGTGCCGGTTCGCCAGTCAGAACGACACGCACCGGAACAGCCCGGTCGCGAATCCGCTCCAGCTTGACGTCAACATAGGAAGGCGATATCCGGGTAATTTTCAAACCACTGGGAATATTCAGGCTCTCTTCAAGGCGTTTAAACGATGTCACGCCAGCCGAAAGTCCTTTCAGATCAATACCAAGGCTGATATCGCTTGGGCTGATATTCACTTGCAGGGCACGTGGACCACTGATTCGGATCGAAGCCGAAGTTGGTACTTCGTTGGCAATCATCAAATCATTTGAGAGATTTTCATATTCCAGTGGCGCAACATAGGTGACTTCCATACGACTTTCGCCCATGACAAAAAACCAGAGGACAATGGCAAAAGCCAAAGAGATGAATTTCAACATCCAGTTTTCGAAAACTTTTGAGATCATAGTCAGCTCTTCTTGCCGCGTATTCGACGTGGTTCAAGCAGGCGTTTGAGAACTTTTTTCAAGGTTGTCGCCTCCAGCTCGCGAGTGATTTTCCCACCGATGACCACGGAAACCTGCCCGGTCTCCTCGGAGACAACAATAACGACAGCATCAACTAGTTCGGTCAAGCCGATTGCTGCGCGGTGACGAGTGCCAAAGCGTGGGCTGACATCTGGATTCTGTGTCAACGGCAAGAAGCAACCGGCTCGGGTAATCCTGCCCCGCTGGATAATAACAGCGCCATCATGAATGGGGGAGGCGTGATGAAAAATTGCCTGGAGCAGATCACTGGAGGGTTTGGCATCCAGTTCAGAACCGACTTCGAGAAAGTCGTTGATTCCAGTTTCGCGTTCAATAACAATCAGTGCACCCAGATTCTTTTGCGAGAGCGCAACACAACCCTTGCAGAGTTCATCAATGACACGGGTCTCTTCACGAAAAGAGAGATCGGCAAAAAACGGGTTACGCCCGACATGAATCAGGGCACGGCGGATATCGTGCTGAAAAAGGACGACGATTACCAGGATGATCGAAGAGAGGAAGTTGTCGAGGATCCAGTTGAGGGTATAGAGACCGCCAATCTGGGAGGCGACATAGACAATCAGAAGGACTGCCAGACCGAGCAGCATCTGTACTGCCCGCGTGCCTTTAATGAGCAGGATGATCCGATAAATGATGAAGGCGACCAACAGGATGTCGAGCAGATCCAGAAACCACCGGAAATTTGTCAGCATCTCGAACATCCAGAGCATCCCCAATATGAAAAGTCAGGTCAGTCAGCAGACCATTCTGCTCCGTAACAAACGGCTTGGGCCATCAATACCGTCTGATGCGCAGCAGCAACATCATGAACCCGGAAGAGGCGAGCTCCTCCGGCGTAGCCAAGAGCAATCGTTGCCAGGGTGCCGGCAAGGCGGTCACCGGGGTCATCCTGGGCTAGGACGCGGCCAATGAAACTCTTCCGCGATGTACCCAACATAATGGGTCGATCCAGCTCAGTCAGAGCAGCCGTCCGACGCAGCAATTCAAGATTACCAGCCACATCCTTACCGAAACCTATGCCTGGATCGATGGCGATTTTATCACTTGGAACTCCAGCCGCCTCAGCACATTCAATACTCCGGCAAAGAGCAGCAACGACTTCCTCGACAACATCAACGTAATCTGTGTCCTGCTGCATGGATTCAGGCTTGCCGCGGGTATGCATGACAATCAGGCCCGCACCTGATTTAGCAACAACCTCAGCCATTTGTGGATCAAACATCAAACCGCTGATGTCGTTGACAAACTCAACTCCAGCCGCAACCGCTGCAGCCGCAACCGCACTCTTCGTGGTATCAATGGAAAGTGGCAGCGCCAGTTCACAATGCAAGGCTTCAATGACCGGGATGACCCGTTCCAATTCCTCTGCCGCTGAGATCGACGGTGCTCCGGGTCGGGTACTTTCGCCACCGATATCAATCAGGGCAGCACCTTCTCGTGCCATGCGCTGCCCCTGTTCAAGCGCTGAAGCGACGTCACAGAAACAACCATCATCGGAGAATGAATCAGGTGTGACATTCAGGATGCCGACGACACACGGAACGTTCAGATCCAGCCGGGCTGTTCGACCTGCCAGATATTCCGGCTGTGGGCCAGAATGCACTTCAAGCCCTTTGATTATTCCTCCACAGCAGAAGGTTCTGCTGGAGCCGCTTCATCATCAACGTCGGCAGCCCCTGCCGAAGCCTCATCTTTCGAATTGACTTCTTCTGGTTTTGCGACCTCAGGCTTCGCTTCTTCAGGTCCTGCTTCTTCAGAACTGGCTTCCTCAGGACCGAAAATCATTTCTCTGATTTCACTGCCGTCCATAGTCTCTCGTTCGAGCAAAGCCTCGGAAACCTCGATCAGATCATCTTTGTGTTCACTAAGAATTTCGCGCGTAAGCGCATGGTTCTCTTCGACAATTCGCCTGATCTCATCATCGATAGCCATCGCTGTTGATTCGCTGTAATTTTTGACATGACCAAAATCACGGCCGAGAAAGACCTCACCCTCTTTTTCACCGAAAGCCAAAGGTCCAAGTTTGTCACTCATACCCCATTCACAGACCATTTTGCGAGCGATGTGGGTCACCCGTTCCAAATCATTAGATGCACCAGTGGTGATACTATCGAAGATCAGTTCCTCGGCAACCCGACCGCCCAGAAGGCTGCGTATCTTGATATTCAAACCAACCTTGGTTTCGTTATATTTCTCCTCCGCAGGCAGATACATAGTGACGCCCATGGCCCGGCCACGCGGGATGATCGAAACTTTATGGACCGGATCGGCCCCAGGAGTAAACATAGACACCAGGGCATGCCCGGCCTCGTGGTAGGCGGTCACCTTCTTTTCATCTTCAGTGATCACCATGGAACGACGCTCGGCACCCATCATGACCTTATCCTTGGCGCTCTCAAGGTCCTGGCGGTTGACTTCATTCTTATTGGCACGTGCGGCGAGAAGTGCAGCCTCATTCACCAGGTTTTCCAGATCCGCCCCTGAGAAGCCGGGCGTGCCTTTGGCAATAACCTGGAGGTCAACATCCTTGCCCAAAGGAACCTTGCGAGCATGAACCTGAAGAATCTTGGCTCGACCACGAATATCAGGAAGTGGCACAACCACCTGGCGGTCGAAACGTCCGGGACGCAACAGCGCCGGGTCAAGCACGTCAGGACGGTTGGTAGCAGCAATCAGGATAACGCCCTCATTGGACTCAAAACCATCCATTTCAACCAGCAACTGATTGAGGGTCTGTTCTCGCTCATCGTGGCCACCGCCCATACCGGCACCACGATGACGGCCAACAGCGTCAATTTCGTCGATAAAGATAATGCAGGGGGCATTCTTCTTACCCTGCACAAAGAGATCACGAACACGACTGGCGCCAACACCAACGAACATTTCGACGAAATCAGAACCGGAGATGGAGAAAAACGGCACACCGGCCTCACCAGCAATCGCTCTGCCCAGTAAGGTTTTACCGGTTCCCGGAGCACCAACCAGCAACACACCTTTTGGAATGCGCCCACCGAGGCGGGAGAACTTTTTCGGATCCTTCAGGAAGGAGACAACTTCTTCAAGTTCATCCTTGGCTTCGTCAATTCCAGCGACATCGTTGAAGGTGATCTTGGCCGAGGACTCATTGAGCAATTTAGCACGGCTCTTACCAAAGCTCATCGCCTTGCCGCCACCAGACTGCATCTGGCGCATAAAGAAAATCCAGACAGCGATCAGCAGTAGAATTGGCCCCCAAGAAACCAGCATGGTCATCCAGAAGCTATTGGTTTCGTCAGGCTCCGCCACGATCGTGACATCTTGACCACGCAGAGTATTAATCAGGTCCGGGTCATTAGGGGCATAGGTCTTAAAGGCCGAACCATCATTATACGTCCCTTCGATATTAGAGCCCTGAATCTTGACGTCAACAACCTCACCCTCTTCCAGGGCGGCTAAAAAGGTTGTATACGGTACAGGTTTGAGATCACGACTCTGCTGGGTCATCATATTGAACAGCATGATCATCACCAACGAGATGACTAGCCAGAGTGCCAAATTTTTATAAAACTGATTCACAAATACCCCCTGAGACTGAAAACACCTGAAAAATACGGTGTTTGGCGTTTTAAAAGCACTGGAGATCTTACCATAACGGCCCTCTGATCACAAGCCGATTATGGCATACTTTTAAGGTTTGATAACGAGTTGCAGAACCGCCTCGCCGTCCCTGGGTCGTCGCCCTTCAGAGCGGCGCAAGCCGACCACCCAGAGGACTTCATCGTCCACAAGAACCACCAAAGCCTTTTGGCGTTCTTCCTTGGTCAGTTTGAGATCGACGAAGAGATCCTGCAGTTTTTTCGTTCCACTCATACCGGAGGGCCGCAGTCGGTCACCCGGTTGGCAGTGTCGCAGTTGCAACGGGAAAGACACTGATGCCGCGGCAAACTCAACCGTGTCAGCACTCTCGCCAAGACTCTGCTCCGCCAACGACACTTGGAGGATCTGTCCACCTGGTAACGAATAATTGCCCGGCACGCTTAAAACGACTGCAAAATGCTCGGCCAGTTCTGGCTTCCGTTTACTGAACAAAAGTTTCTCATAGCGACGTGCGATCCAGACACCAGGCAGATTCATCTCCCCCTGCGGTGAGTCAGCACGGGCCAGCTTCAGAACATCGGCAATATGAGTTGCCGTCACACCACGCAGATCACCACGAACCTGTTGCAAAGCAGCCCTTATCACGCGACCAATCAGAGCCGGCGCCAAATCAAGCAGCAGCGACCGTTCCAGAGCGTAACCATCATCTCGCCACTTGCCACACCGAGCCAACTCTTGGGCAACCAGCGCGACCCAGAAATCATCATCCTGCCGCATCAATTCACAAAGACCAGCAAGCTGGCCACTGATATTAGGATTGTAACTTTCGAGAAGTGGCAAAAGGCTATGGCGAACCCGATTACGCGTGAACGTCTGGTCAAGATTAC
The DNA here is from genome assembly GCA_030640215.1 of Desulfuromonadales bacterium. Classification (GTDB taxonomy): domain Bacteria; phylum Desulfobacterota; class Desulfuromonadia; order Desulfuromonadales; family BM103; genus M0040. The sequence goes on along the minus strand of DAOWJU010000125.1, from coordinate 880 downwards.
TCTCATCTTCCCGCCAGGCAATGCCCTCTTCTTGCAGATAGGCCAGAAGCTCGTCGCGATGAAACGACAGTAGAGGCCTCACTACTAATTGATTGACCAGACGCATTCCCGCCAGACCAGCCGGACCGCTACCGCGCAACAGGCGCAGCAAAAAAGTTTCAGCTTGATCATCGGCGTGATGGCCAAGGGCAATCAACTGACAGTTGCGACTTTGTGCGACACTTTCCAGGAAATCCCGACGGATGTCTCTGGCAACCTCTTCGAGATTACCTTTTCGTTGTTTGGCAATTCCGGCCACATCCCGTCGTTCCACCACCAGAGGAACCCCCAGGTCAGCACATAACCGCTCGACAAACTGGGCGTCGGCACAACTCGTATCACGTAAAGTATGATCGAGATGAGCTGCTCGCAGATGCAGGTCCATACTGTCGGCCAGTTGATGCAAGAGAGAGAGAAGCGCAACAGAGTCGGCACCGCCGGAGACGGCAACCAGCACACGACTACCTTCTGGAATACATCCGGACTGCATCAAGAACTTGTGAAATTGATTCAACAAAGGCATCAGCAATGGCCTGAAAGAACAGAACCCCCTTCCGGAGCTGGAAGAGGGTTCTGTCAGTGTGGTGGCGGTGCAGAGATTCGAACTCCGGACACTGCGGATATGAGCCGCATGCTCTAACCAACTGAGCTACACCGCCGAAAACCGGCAAGCCATCAAACCGACGGCCATTTATTTATTGGTAGCGGGGGGAGGATTTGAACCTCCGACCTTCGGGTTATGAGCCCGACGAGCTACCTGGCTGCTCCACCCCGCGCTAGAGATGCTATTGTATCAAAAAACTATGCTTAGTCAACTCTTTTAAAAAATGCTTCTGCGAGA
>DAOWJU010000261.1 GCA_030640215.1 Desulfuromonadales bacterium | reverse complement strand
GCTTCAGGATCGCCCGGTGGTCAGGGATGGCGAGATTGTCATCCGCCCGATCATGAATCTGGCCTTAAGCTACGACCATCGCCTCATCGATGGCCGCGAAGCAGTTAGCTTTCTCAAACTGATCAAAGAGTATATCGAGGAGCCTTCGGAACTATTTCTCGAACTTTGATAATTCACGTGGCGCGCCACGTTCCTTTGGAGTTTTAAATGAGTGAAACATATGATCTGATCGTTATTGGCGGTGGCCCTGGCGGCTATGTCGCTGCGATTCGAGCAGCCCAACTCGGCTCTAGCGTTGCCGTCATAGAAAAACGTAAAGCCCTCGGCGGCACCTGCCTCAACGAAGGCTGTATTCCAAGCAAGGCCTTACTCGATTCGAGTGAACTTTTTGCCCAGGCCCGCGACAAGTTCGCCGGTCACGGCATCCTGGTAGACCCGCCCACACTTGACCTCGGCAAGATGATGAAGCGCAAGCAGGATATCATCACGCGCCTGACCCGTGGCATTGCCAGCCTCTTTAAAAAGAACCAGATCACCTTAATTACTGGCACTGGCCGTCTCGGCTCTGCAGCAAAAGAAGGTCCTGTGCAGGTTATAGCAACCACGGATGACGGCGAACAGACGATCCTAGGAAAACGTGTCCTGCTGGCCACCGGCAGTGTCGCAATCGACATCCCCGGCTTGCCGCAGGATGGTGACCGCGTCGGCCAAGCTCGCGACGCACTGGAGTATGATGCTGTCCCTGAACACCTGGTAGTGATTGGCGGCGGCTACATCGGCCTGGAACTCGGCTCGGTCTGGCTGCGCCTTGGTGCCAAAGTCACGGTCGTTGAAATGCTTGAGCAGATGATCCCGACGACCGATCAGGAAGTAACAGCAGCCCTACTGAAAAGCTTGCAGAAGCAGGGGATGAAGATCCACGCCGGCACGAAAGTTTCCGGTATGGAGCAAACCGATCAAGGCATCACACTTAAGCTTGAAGGTAAGGTGGAAGAGAGCATAACCTGTGACAAGGTTCTTGTCGCTGCCGGACGCAAGCCATGCATTGAAGGGCTCGGTCTTGATGATGCCGGGGTCACCTTGGACGAAACCGGTCGCATAGCAGTCGATGTTAACTACCTGACCAGCGTACCGAATATTTTTGCTATTGGCGACCTGATCCACGGCCCTATGCTGGCTCACAAGGCTATGGACGAAGGTGTTGTCTTTGCTGAGCAGATGGCAGGCGAGAATCCTGCGGTCGATTACAATCTGATCCCCGGCGTTGTCTATACTCATCCGGAGGCGGCATCTATCGGCGCAACCGAAGAGCAACTTAAAGAGCGGGAGACAGCCTATAAGGTTGGCCGCTTTCCCTTCATGGCCAGCGGTCGCGCCCGCGCCATGGATAATGTCGACGGCTTCGTCAAGGTTCTGGCCAATCCGGAGAGTGGCCGGATTCTCGGCGTGCATATCATCGGCCCCTGCGCTTCGGAGTTAATCAGTGAAGCGGTCACCATCATGGCTTTTGATGGCAGCGTCGAAGATGTCGCTCTGACCATGCACGCCCATCCGACTCTGAGCGAGGCGTTCAAGGAGGCGGCGCTTGGTGCTTTTGGCAAGGCGGTGCATAGTTGATTCAATTTGTGGGGTTCAAACAAGTGTAGAAGAATTAGCGAGAGATAGCTGAATCTGGGACTTCGTCTCAAAAGAGAGCTTGCATATCCTGTAACTCTAACTATCTCTTAGTATTTTCAGTGCAATCCATTTAGAAATTTGTATTTTAAAGGGTTCTCAGATCTCAGCAAGAACCCAAACAGACACTACTGCTTTATTTCAAGAAAAAAAGCCCCACAGTCAGGGGGGGGGGGGTGACTGCGGGGCAACGGATTTCTAGGTTTTACCTAGGAGGGAGAACATGCAAAAGCAATGTTCTGCGGAGAGGCTGTTCGCCACAAGAACTTCTTTCAATCCCCCAGAGGCACAATCAGGACCGGCCGGTGAGTTTTACGCAACACCTTCTCGGCAACACTGCCGAGAAAAGCGTAACGCAACGGCCCTTTGCCGTGTGTCCCCATAACGATCATATCAGCAGAGAGACGGTCTGCCTCAGCAAGGATGCCAGCTACCGGATTGCCACGATGAACAGCAACGGAAGCTATTCTTGCCAGTTCATCAGGATACTCAGTCAATTCTTCTGCAGCAAAGAGGTTAAGTTTTTCACTTATTTGCTCATGCATTTCTTTCTCGTGATCCAGCTCCATACCAGTAAACCGATCTTCTCCCATAACGCTTGCCACATAACTGACAACAGCTGCATCCATTTCCTGCATCATGTGAAGAATGTGAATTTGAGCCTTATATGCTTTGCCCAGAGAAATTGCATGTTTAAATGCGTGGGCGGCATTTTCAGTTAAATCAGTTGCATATAGGATGGTTTTGTAGTGTGCGATCATAAGTACACCTCAATTCTGGGTTGTGGTTGATTATTTCTGAGTTGCAGTTGCAAGAAAAACTCCCGAGCCAATAAATGCACAACCGAACACTTTGCTCATAATACCGGGCAATTTAATTTGCGCTGAACGCTTTTTCGTTCCCTCGGCCATGATTGCATAGCTAAACAGACAGATAAACGACAGAAACATGAAGGTAACAATCAGGATACTGAACTGCTGTATCATCGACCGATCAGGCTGGATAAACTGCGGAAACAGCGCAGTTGTAAAGGCGATTGCCTTGGGATTGCTGAGAGCCACCAACAGACCATTGGCATAAAGCTTCACAATGTTAGGTTGTTGCCGCACATCGTCGTTTTCGACAGTCTGGATCGCCTCGAGGCCAAAACCATTCCTCCAGAGTTTTAAGCCCAAAAAAATCAAGTAGCAGGCTCCGATTAGCTTCACTGCGAAAAATATCGACGCAGAATGGAGAATGATTGCACTCAGCCCCATAACGGAAAGCAACGATAAAATGAACAGCCCGGTCACGTTGCCAACCATGGTGGCAACAGAATACTTTGTGCCAAAGGTAACACTGTGGGTTGACACAAGCAGTATCGCCGGTCCCGGAGTAATCGTGGCTACGAGTGCAATCGACGTAAAAAGTAACCAACTGTCATAGTTCACAAAACGATACGTCCTTATACTTAGGTTAAATAAATAGTAAATAACAGGTTCAGACGAAAAACCCACCCTCAATAGTAACTGAGGGCGGGTTCTCTCACAATCATATTTTTCGTAAACTAACTGCCACTCACAGGAGGGACAATAACAACAGTCCGATGCGTCTTGCGCAAAATCTTTTCTGCCGCACTGCCTAAAAATGCGTAATGCAGCTTACCCTTGCTGTGACTGCCGAGAATAATCATATCGACATCCAGACGATCAGCAACGCTGAGTATCACCGGTGCCGCGTCACCGTGATGAACCTCAACCTTTGGAGGGTGAACGATTTCCTCCTTCATCAGTTCCGTTTCTTTCGCAATGATGTTATGCAACTGCTCACGCGTTTTTTCAGCCAACTCTGCTTCGTTTTGCGCATTGAATTTTGCCAGTTTATCCGCCCCCATGGTCAGGGCCACCATATTCAACACTGATGCGTCGACCGTCGGCATGACGTGCAGCACATAAACCTGTGCACTAAACCTACGGCCCAACTCCAAAGCATAGCGAACAACGTTAGAAGATTCTTTGCTCAAATCTTTAGCAACCAGAATCTTTTCAAGTTTAATACTCACAGTAGCCTCCTCTCGCCATCAACCCGTTAAGTAAATCACCTGCATACCTCAAGCATATCACTCTAAAGGCATGCAGGTAGGTTTTCACCGATCAAAGTGATCATGTTGCAACAACAGGTTGTTGCTCCTTTCTTCTGCGGCTCTGAATTAACCATACCAGGATATAGAGTGCTCCTGCCGGGATATACATCAATTCTTTCGGCAGACGATGGGCGGGGATCTGGATATTCAGGATTTCCTGATCAAAATCAATCCCGGCCTTCTCCGCAGCACTGGCGAACATAACATTGTCGACGAAGATTTTGCCGTCTTCATCGCGGATTTCGAAACCAGCTCCAGCCAACTTCTCTGGACCAGTCGCTTCATCCCCCATTGTCAACATGATGGTCTTGGTAAACGGCTTGCCACTCAACTTTTCACCTTTGAGCTTCATTCTGAGCGCGGCACCTGGGTCCATATCGTCAACCCACTTCACAAGCTGAACTGGTGACTCTTCATGAAGAGGTGGAAAAAACTTGTCCCAGACAATGCCAGGTCGGAATAGAATCAGTGCAACCAGCAGCAAAGCCGCGGTCTCCCATATCCGGCTTTTAACCAGGAAATAACCCTGCGTACCGGCCGCAAAAGCCAGCATCGCAAGGACTGCTCCAACAACCACCAGAATCAAGTGATACCAATGATCAATCCCGATCATCAACAACTGGGTGTTGAAGATAAACATAAAGGGCAGTACTGCCGTTCGGATATCATAGACAAAACCCTGAATACCCGTTTTGATCGGATCACCACCTGATATTCCCGCGGCGGCAAAAGCCGCTAACCCCACTGGCGGCGTATCATCCGCAAGAATACCAAAATAGAAGACGAACAGGTGAGCAGCAATCAGCGGAACAATCAGACCATTCTGCGCCGCCAGACTGACAATAACCGGTGCCATCAGGGTTGACACAACAATGTAGTTCGCTGTGGTCGGCAACCCCATGCCGAGAATCAGGCTGATAATTGCCGTAAAAAACAGGATCAGCATCAGGTTGCCACCGGAAATAAACTCGACGAACTCAGTCATGACCAAGCCGATACCGGTCAGAGTTACGGTACCGACGATGATACCCGCAGCGGCCGTTGCGACACCGATACCGATCATGTTGCGGGCACCGGAAACACTGCCATGAATCAGGTCATCAAACCCGGCTTTGAATGAGAACTCTTTGCCCTGCATTTTACGGAAGAAACCTTTCATTGGTCGCTGAGTCAGCAATATAACGATCATCAGCACCGTTGCCCAGAAAGCAGACAGTGCCGGAGACAGCCTTTCCACCGTCAGACACCACATCAGTACGACAACTGGCAGAAGGAAATAATAACCGGCCTGCGCGGTTTGTCCGAGATGAGGAAGTTCCTTGATTTCGGTGGTATGCTCCAATTCGGGAACCTTGCAGGCATACCAAAGCAGGAACGCGTAAGAAACAGCCAGCAGCACCGAAACAATATAGATGGTTGCTTCACCGGCAACATCTTTGATCCAGCCTAAGCCGTAGTAAGTCACTCCGGCGAGAATAATCAGAAAGAGAATTGTAAAAACAAAAGAGAGCAGCCGCTGTGTTGCGGTTCTGGTAATCGTCTTTTTCATCCCCTCCAGGCCCATTTTACAGGCTTCAAGATGAACAATATAAACCAGGGCGATATAGGAGATGATCGCGGGAAGGAAAGCATGTTTGATGACTTCAATATAGGTGATACCGACATATTCAACCATCAGAAAGGCTGCCGCACCCATGACCGGAGGCATCAGCTGACCATTGGTAGAACAGGCGACCTCAATCGCACCGGCTTTTTCCGAGCTGAAGCCGACTTTCTTCATCAACGGGATAGTAAAGGTGCCGGTGGTCACCACGTTGGCAATGGAAGATCCGGACACCAGGCCGGTTAAACCGGAAGAAACCACGGCAGCTTTTGCCGGACCACCTTTCAGATGGCCGAGGGCAGCGAAAGAGGTGCGGATAAAATAGTTACCTGCGCCCGCGGCTTCAAGCATCGCGCCAAACAGCACGAACATGAAGACCATGCCGGTTGAAACGCCCAGAGCCACACCGAAAACCCCTTCTGTTCCCAGCCAGTAATGGGACATCCCTTTAACCAGGCTGGCACCCTTGTGGGCAATGACCTCCGGCATAAGCTGACCGCCAAAGGTGTAGGTGATAAAAACTGCAGCCACAACCATGAGTGGTGGACCCAAAGCACGACGAGTCGCCTCAAGCAACAGAATCATGCCGGCAACTGAAACAATCAAGTCCACTTGGGTTGGCAAACCGGGACGATCTGCAAGTGCCGCATAAAAGATATATAGATAAGCCGAACAGAAAGCACCGAGCAGGCCAAGGATCCAGTCCTGCACCGGGATATACTTTGTCGGTGATTTCTTAAAGGTCGGGAAAGCTGTGAAAGAGAGGAAAATTGCAAAAGCCAGGTGGATTGCCCGTGCCTCTGTATCATTGATAACAAAGAAATTAAAGAGAAAGGGCAGCGGAGAGGCATACCAGAGCTGAAATATTGTCCAGATGAGCGGGACAAAAAATAGAACTTTCTTAGGAAACGCTCCGGTCGGGTTTCGAGCACCAGACTCAGTTTCTGCTATCATCTCTGCGAGTTCTTCTTCAGTCTTGATTGTCTCATTGGCTTCGGTCATGGCAAGAACCTTTTAGCGTAACGAATAGCAATTGACAGAGAAAAAATGCACCGCCGTAACGGTGCATTTTTTCAGCATACCATCATTAAAATTACATCCAACCTACTTCTTTGTAGTACTTGAGAGCACCTTTGTGCAGAGGAGCAGAAAGGCCGTCCTTAATCATTTCTTTTGGGTCCAGGTTAGCAAATGCAGGGTGAAGCTTTTTGAAATCGTCAAAATTCTCGAAGACCGCCTTGACGACCTGGTAGATGACTTCTTCAGGAACGTTGGCTGAAGAAACAAATGTTGCACCTACACCAAAGGTCTGGGTGTCTGCATCGGTACCACGATACATGCCGCCCGGGATGGTTGCTGTACGATAGTAATCGTTGTCTGCAACCAGCTTGTCGACTGCAGGGCCAGTCACGCTGACCATCACTGAATCACAAGAGGTGGTGGCTTCTTTAATAGAACCACTTGGATGACCAACGGTGAAGACTATGGCGTCAATTTTATTGTCACACAGGGCTTTCGACTGCTCGGAAGATTTCAATTCTGAGGCCAGTTTGAAATCAGCTTTGGTCCAACCCAAAGCACCCATGAGTACTTCCATTGTCCCGCGCTGACCAGAACCGGGGTTGCCGATATTAACGCGCTTGCCTTTCAGCTGCATGAAATCCGTGACACCGGAATCTTTACGGGCAACAACGGTGAAGGGCTCGGGATGAACTGAAAATACTGCACGCAGATCCTTATTGGCACCCTGATCTTTAAACTTGCTGGTGCCGTTGTAGGCATGATATTGCCAGTCGGATTGAGCAACGCCCATATCGAGCTCACCAGCACGAATGGTATTCAGGTTGTAAACCGAACCACCGGTACTCTCGACAGAACAACGGATACCATGCTCTTTCCTGGTTTTATTCACCAGACGACAGATCGCACCACCCGTAGGGTAGTAAACACCGGTTACACCACCAGTACCGATCGTAACATACTGGGTAGCGAAAGCATCTGCGACACCGATGCACACAAAAACGGCCGCCATTAATACTGCTGCAAATCTCTTCATACACATTCTCCTTTAGTTACCGGCAAGCCCAAGCCGGGCAGGTTATTGGCCAAGAGGCCTGTTACAATGCAGGTCGCGAGCGACCAAGCGCCGAAAGAGCTAACAGCTACAACAATCTATATTTTTATCGTCAATTGAACATTTTGCAAGCTTTAGGCAACTTTTCGTTCAATGTGTTCTCCAAATCTACGCTGCAAATGTCCTTGCAGTACGCCGAGAAAATCCGCTTCGCGGTTTTCACGGTAAACCATTGAAGATGCTATCTCACTGGCAAGAATGGCAAACAGGTACTTTTCCGGCAAAAGCTTAAGACGACGACGATAGCGTTCCTCTGTGCGCAGCATCTTAGGCAGATGAGCCAGGATGGCGCGTCGGAAGAGTGGCTTCCCGCAGAGGTGGGAGTGCTTCTGAAAGAAGGTAAAGAGATGTGCATAGTGACTGTTGATCTCCCTGCTGATCTCGTCCGAGATTTCAGTGTAGAGTTTGTTTCCCCCTTGTTCATCGTACCTACGCAGGATCAGCCGGGCTTCGTCCTGGGCCCGACGCTCGAGAATGTCGATGACGTCTGCCACGTAACGTTCCTTGCTGTTCAGAAACTCCTTATCTGAGAGCAGCAGGTTAGCAATGATTTCGTAGGATGACGAAATCACTCCGCACTTATTGGCGGAGGCATCACGCATGATAACAACGCCGCGCTTCTGCAGTTCAACCCGTGCAATGGGAGTCAGGAAGGAGTTGGCTCCTTCAATAATAGCGCGGGCAGTTGGGGTCTCATTTTTGTCCAGAAAACGCGGCCAGTTGCTGTTGTCGATTGTCTCCGGGCGGCCACCAGCAGGGATGAACAAATCGGCGTCGACGTTGAGGACCAAGCGGCCGTATTCACTAAAGAATTCATCTGCAGAAACCCACTCTTCTTTGACGTCACCGTTCTCACGGCTGAGTTTACGGTAAAGTTTGCGCAAACCTTCACTCTGCTGTTGATTGCGATAGAGAATGAATCCTCCGGGGTTCAACGCCACGGGATCGAATGCGTCGATGTCACTTTTCAGAACGACTTTGTCAAGCGCCTCATGGTTTGCACCAAGTGGGTCGTAGAGTGCCCCGCTGCCATCGACAATCAGTTTGACCTGCATTTTCGGGCAGCGTTGCAACAGCAACCGCAGAGCGTTGCCAGCAACATCGCCATTGGGACCGCCGGTCAGTTTCAGCGAAAAGGGATCCTTGTGCATGTCTATGCCGAGGGACTCCATGGTAATCTCGGCAAATTTGACCACACCAGTAGATGTGACACCATACTCTTTGTGGTTGATACCGACCTGCTTGCTTGAGATGACACCGGAACCGAGCAGGTAATTACGACGCTCAGACTGGCGAGCGATCAATTCGATCATCTCGTCATGCATGTTCTCGTCGGGGCCGAGCTCAATCGGCTCATCCTCACCATAGTGGTCGATGACCCTGGGGTTAAGTGCCTTGCCGTCCTCTGTCACAAAAATGTCGAGGAAAGCGTTGAAGATGCCATACTGCAACTTGTACAGGCGACGTTTCATTTTTTCCTGATCATCTTCGCGCCCTGCGCGCAACACAACGCCCATTTTGGAACCACCTTCATAGATATCTTTGTTTTTCAGGTGTTGGGTATGGGAAAGCACGTAAACTTCGCGGAACAGAGTGTTTGCGGTGGTGACATACTCGTCACGGTTGCGAGTTAAAATGGTGCGCCAGCCGCCACGGGCGATATCTGAAAAGCCAATATGGTAGCCGCTGCCATTGCGACAGAAAAAGAAGGTGATGCGGAACGGTCTTTCAGCAGGCAGCCCTGAAGTAAAGCGCTCATCAAAATCAGCGAGATAAGCCGGGTCAATACGAAAAGCAAGGGCATGCTTCTCCAGGACAAAGAAATTAGTTTTCAGAGTGTGGCGGATGAACGAAACACAACACTGGAAGATTGTTCGTCTGAACTCGTCCAGGGAGCGACGCCCGGTATTGTAGCTGGCGAGGGTCTTCTCAGTCTCGATCAGGGCGTCGTGATACAGGGTCGGATCAAACTTGAGATCAGGGTCGAAACGCAGCCGGAAAAGTTTAATCAATTGCAGAGTGATATCGGGGTGGGAATGGAATGCGCGTGATACCCCCTCCAGATCGTAGCGCGGCTGATTGTTGTGCGCGAGATTGGTATGACAAAAGGCAATAAAGGCATTGGTCAGAGCTGCTTCCTCGCCAGTCATGATGCCGTTGGTTACGAATTCGCGATAAGCTTCGGTTTCGGTACCCAGAATCTGGGTGTTGAAGAGCTCTTTCTGCAGAGTGCGGAACTGCGCTGAGTCCGGTTCAAGGAGCTTGTCATCCACGGTCCGCACATAAAATGTGGAGAGGAAGTAGGGGTGAATACCGTTGTTGATTGTCAGGCAGTAGGCACGCCTAGTTTGTAGTCCGAGGCGTTTGAGAACCTCAAGAGTCTGTTGCAGGAAATCTTTCTGCGGAGGATTGCCGACGGCGAACATCAGCCGCGTTTCCCGTTGCTGATCCTCTCCATCAGTCTCTTCTGCGGCGAGAAAAACCCCGTCATGTAATATGCCCTGCTGGTAGAGCCAGAGGATCTGGGCGACCCTCTTTGGTGGCGAAATGCGCACATAGTTTTCGTTGTTGATCCAGAGAATACGCAACAAGTTGTCGAGCTCGGTAAAATTGAATTCTGGATAGTAGCGCCTTAATTCTGCAACTATACTCTTACGAATACGCTGAGGGATGTTGACATCACCAGTCTCGCGCACCTCTTCGGGGCTTTTGCGATCAAATTCGTAGCGCTGTATTTCGAGTCGTTTCTCCGTGCCAGGGACAGAAGAAAAAGATCGAGCAATGTGTGCGTAAGAGATCTCCCGCTCCTGAAGATGACTCATTGTGCTGTAGAGCGAGTCCGGTTCTGACAGGCAGGCCAGAATCAGCTTACGGTCCGTTTCCGCCAGTATCCTGCGCCTATTTTTGCGTAGCCAGCCAAGGCCGCGAGCTAATTCGGCAACGGCCTCTGTTTCTTTCTTCATGGTGATAAAGAAATAGGGGTGCATTTGTTCGCGCAACCATTCCAGATTGTCAGTCGTGCGGCCCAGTTCATCGATCACAGTGCGGCGAATCTTCTGCAAGGTTCGGTTGTCGACGGCCATTTCGTTCATCAGTTTCCTTTGCCCGGTCTCGTCACAATCCGGCTCTTTGCTTGCAGAACCTTTGTGGTGTGGAATTGCTTAGCGGCGTTTCTCTAAAACAATGTTGTAGCAATCAACATGCCAGACCAATAAATTTACGTATACTGCTGTTTCTAATGGTTTTTCGGCACAAGCCCAAAAAAGCAGAGAGGGCAAAGGGGTATAACTCTGGTTATGGCAATAGAGGTGCGATTGGACAAAAACTAGATAGGTATTGGGAGTAAATGACGAAGAGGGTTCTGGTTATAATTATAACCGAGGCTATACCCCTTTATCATCAGTTTGGCGACGTTGCTTAAGACGTTTACTCAATGCTGGTTGCGAGACCCCCAACAGACGAGCTGCCAAGGACTGATTATCAGCTGCGCGACCGAGGGCGGCGTCGACTAATAATTCTGTGGCAGCACTTATGGTCGGCAGTTCACGCATAGCAATAAAAGGGTTGTCCGCAACTGGTACCAGTTGCTCGCGAGCTTCTCCGATTCGCTCAATAAAGGGAGACATCGAAAGAACTCCACCACTATGCCGACTGACTGCATCATGCACCATCATCTTTAACTCACGTAAATTACCGGGAAAACTGTAGCTATGGAGAAGTGCAGCCAATTCGCGCGGTGGGGTCGGAACTGGCTTTTCAAGTTCTTCAGCCGAAGTTTCAAGAAAATACTCAAGCAGCAGAGGGAGATCCTCACGACGTTCTCTTAATGGCGGAAGTCTAACCATGTGAGTATTCAGGCGATAATAAAGGTCTTTGCGAAAGGTCCCCTGTGCGACAGCTTCGTTCAAGTTTTTGTGGGTAGCGCAGACTATTCGTGCACGCAATTGGCTGGGGGTATCACTACCAAGGCGGTAATATTCTCCTTCCTGCAACAGGCGCAGTAGCTTGACCTGGCTTGCAAGAGACAGATCACCAATTTCATCGAGAAAGAGAGTCCCACCAGCGGCTTGTTCTATCAAGCCACTGCGCGCTCTCTCCGCACCTGTAAAAGCGCCTTTCTGATGGCCAAAGAGGGTATCAGCAAAAGCATTGTCATCAAGGCCGGCAACATTGATGCTGACGAGCAAACCATCATTCTTTTCAAGCTGGTGAATGCCATGAGCAATTAGTTCTTTACCAACACCGCTCTCACCCAGGATGAGTACGGGATGACGAGAACCGACGATTGACTCGAGATAGGAAAAAACCGCTTGCATCTTCGGATTACGCGTCACTATCTTGTCAAAAACTTCAGGGTGCTCAAGTTCACACTTCAACATGTGGCGACTGAGTTGACGGTTTTCACGCTGCAGTTCAACCATCCGTACTGCTCGCTGCACCCCACCAATAAGACGGTTCTCCTCGACAGTCTTGACAAAATAATCGAAGGCTCCCTTGCGCATACAACCCACGGCCATTTCCAATTGATTTATCCCTGAAAGAATAATCACCATGATTTCCGGGTATTCTCGATTGACCCTCTCCAGCAGTTCTTCCCCACCGATGTGCGGCATATTCAAGTCCAACAACAACACACCAACATCGTGTCGCTCCAGTAAGCCCATAACATCGCAGCTTACACTCGTCTGCAACAGGTTAGTAAAGCCTCCTGGGCCTTCAAGCGTCATTCCCAAACTGCGTAACCAGGAAGGCTCATCGTCAACGATGAGGATCGAAAAATTGGGGTATTTATCAACGTTCACGCGTTTTATCCTCCGCCGGCAACAGTAAACTGACGCAAGTCCCTTCACCCGGCACTGAATCGAATTTGAGTTGGCCACTATGCTCGTTCACAATTCCCTCTGAGATCGAAAGGCCAAGACCCGTTCCACCTGTATCACGATTGGTAGTAAAGAAAGGGTCGGTCAACTTCTGCAGATGCTCGCTGGCGATGCCACAGCCCTGATCCTTGACTTCAAGCAGAAGGCTCCCGTCCTCAGCCAATGCCGTGCGTAATTCTATTGATTGCTCGCGATCAACAAGGGCCTGACAGGAATTAAGTAGCAGGTTGACCACCACCTGCTCAATCCGCTGAGAATTGCCTCGAAACTTCGGTAGATTCCCAGCCAAATCTGCCTGGAAATGGTGGGTCGCCTTCTTCAGCGAAGTATCGACTAGTCGTCGTGCGGTATCAGCGACCAGACTCAAATCGACAGATTCGCTCAATTCGGCGCTACTTTGGCGGGTGAAGTCCTTCAAATCCTCCACGATTCTCTTGATTCGCTCGGCACCCTGCTGCATTTCATCGAGCATCTGTGGAATTTCGTTGCTCATGCGCGAAAAGCTGAACCAGCCGAGTTTAAAATCTCCATTTTGCTGGAAATGCTTCTGTAGTATTGGAGACATATCATTCCAGGCTTTTTTGAGAAGCGGCAGGTTCAGCAGAATCAAGCCATTGGGATTGTTGATTTCGTGGGCAACACCAGAGGTCAGAATTCCAAGAGAAGAGAGTTTATCCGCCTGGATCAGCTGTTGTTGGTGAACCTCCAATTCGTACAGGGCCTGCTCTTTCTTGATCACCTCCAATTCCAGAGCCTCAGTGCGTAACGCAACTTGACGTCTTAAGGTGCGCGACCAGAAGACTGTCATTGCCAGAACGAGGAGTAACGGCAAGACAACCATGGCACCAACCCGAACGATCTTATCAGTCGAAATCCCCGGCTGAGGTAACACTCCAAGCCACTTTTCATAGATCAGACGAAAGCGGCCTGACTTTTTCAGCAACATCAGACCTTCGTTGAAACGGGCCAACAGTTCTGCATTGCCTTTCTTGACCGCGTAACCGTAATCTTGTGCCACCAACGGCTTGGCAATGGGGGCGATGTTGACCAACCCGGTTTTCTGAACTAGATATTCTCCCGGCAGCTTAGCGACCAGAGCCGCATCATAGAGCCCTTCAGAAAGTTTCCTCAAAGCATCTTCAAGTGTCTGTACCGGATGCAGTCTGGCATGCAAATCAGAATGTTGCAGCATAAAGTCATGCATAACGGCACCACGCATGACAATCACGTTCTTGCCGTTTAAATCATCCAGGGAATCAATCGACGACCCTTTACGGATCCAGATCGATTGATGCACCTTGGCATGTGGTATGGAATAATCAACCTCCTGAGTCCGTTCGCTGGTCCAGGCCATCCCCTGTAGAACATCAACCTCCCCCAAACTCAACCCTTGGCGCATACGCCCCCAGGGACCAAGCCTGATCTCTACATCCATTCCCATGACATCGGCAACCGCGTGGGTTAATTCTACGTTGAAACCTGCAGACTGACCGTCATCGTCGATAAACTCATAAGGGGGATAATTGTGGTCACCACCGACGATAATCGGAGCATCAAAATCATCGGGTTCCTCAGCAAGTGCAACGGATACTGTCGCAAGAAAAAACAACAGTACCAACACCCAATGGGGAAAATACTTAAGCAAGCTATTGCGCAAAACGACTTCTTTCACTTGAGGGAATGGTCTCATGCCCATGAACACCCGCTGTACCGACCACTTTTCACAGGACAGCTTAAAAAAAACTTAACGATGTGTCCAGAGATATTTGGCCACGACATCTTTCACGACATAAGTCGAAAAGGACTAACCCAGGCTGGTTCTAGAAAGGAAGGGGATCACAACAATATCACCAAGCAAGAGGAGCCAGCGATCCTCCCCTTGCCTGGTGAGTGGATTGAGTTTGCTCAGATTGACAAGTATTTCTGATGCTCAAGTGGGGTAACACGCGTACGATGCTCTTCCCAGTCATCCATCTTGAGTCCTAGGTAATTGTTGAATAATGGCTCACCCAGAAGGTTTTTAAGAAAATCACTTTTCTCCGCTTCCATCAAAGCCTCAAAGATATCCCGGGGGATAAAGCGGTCATCATGCATACGTTTGGTGTTGGTTTTCTTGTATGTGCTGCCGATATCGGGACTGCCGCAATCAAGTTTATCTTCAAGTCCTTGCAGGCCCATGGCGATCAGGGTTGCCATCTGCAGGTAGACATTGCCCGTGGCATCTGGACAGCGTAACTCGAGACGGGTTGCCTGGGGGTTGAGAGCATGGGGGATGCGGACCATTGAACTGCGATTTTTCAGACCCCAACCGCGAATAATTGGCGCCTCGCGGTCCATGATATAAGCCTTGTACGAGTTCAGTGTCGAGGCAAAGATGATCGTTGATTCACGGGCGTATTTGAGAATACCGCCGATGAAGTGACGCATCTGGGTGCTGAGTTGATGCTCTGCGTTGCTATCGTAGAAGAGGTTGTTGCCCTCAAGATCTGTCATCGAGGTGTGGATATGGAAGGCATTACGATTCATTTTATCGAAAGGCTTGGACATGAAGGTTGCATGCATACCGTACTCTGCGGCAACTTCCTTGGCGACGTGGGTAAAGAGCAGGGTACGGTCGGCAATCTCCAACGGGTTGCCAGGTTCGAGGTTGATTTCGTGCTGTGACGGGGTGACCTCGTGGTGGGTCTTCTCGTAGTTGATGCCGCACTTGCCCAGCAAATCAACGATCTTATGGCGAACCACTTCACCTTTATTGCCTGGAGAACTGCTGAAATAACCGACTGAATCAGTATGGATGTCATCGTTAAATTCGTCGCCTTTGAGCAGGAAGAACTCATGCTCGGGACCGACCATGAAACGCACCCCATATTCCTTTTCGGCCTTTTCCAGAACTGCTTCCAAAACCGCCCTGGGATCGCATTCTGAGCGCTCGCCAGACTGGTTGTAGACTTTGCCGACGAAAAAGCCCACCTTGCGATTCGAGAACTCAAGAATACGCAGACTCTCAACGACCGGAAACATGATGCGGTCAGAGTTATCGACCGTCGCCAGGCCGGGGATGGAGCTGCCATCAATACCGACGCCGTTACTTATGATATCCAAGATATTGTTTGGATTGACATCCAGATTTTTCAGACGCCCATTGAGGTCAGTGAAAAAGATTTTCACCCGTTTAACATCTTTCAACTGTTCTGTGATATTAGCGTCAATATCCTGTTGTTGCGGTTCCTGTGCCAAGGCT
>DAOWJU010000123.1 GCA_030640215.1 Desulfuromonadales bacterium | reverse complement strand
TTGCCATCCTCGGTGATCTGCAAGGGCCAAAGATTCGCACCGGCATGATGCGCGGCGACTCCATGACCCTGACGGAAGACCAGTCTGTGGTGGTGACCACCGCGGATGTGTTGGGTGAGAACGGTTTGATTCCAACCACCTATGATGCGTTGCCAGAGGATGTGAATAGTGGCGACAGGATCCTGCTCGATGATGGCCTGCTCGAACTGCAGGTTGAAAAGATCGCAGGCAACGAAGTGCATTGCCGTGTCCTGGTCGGCGGCGAATTAAAGAACCGCAAGGGCATGAACCTGCCGGGGGTGGCGGTTTCTGCGCCAGCGCTCACGGAGAAGGATCTTGTCGACCTGGATTTCTGTCTGGAGCAGAAGCTTGATTACCTCGCGCTTTCTTTTGTGCGTACAGCGGCCGATGTCGTGCAGCTCAAAGAGCTGCTTGCTCAGCGTCAGGCATCAATCCAGATTATTGCCAAAATCGAAAAACCGGAGGCGGTGGAAGCTTTTGCCGAAATTCTCGAGGTCTCTGACGGCATTATGGTGGCGCGAGGAGACCTCGGTGTAGAAATCAACTCGGAAAAAGTGCCGTTGATCCAGAAGCATATTATCCGCGAGTGCAATCTGGCTGGCAAGCCGGTCATCACAGCGACCCAGATGCTCGAGAGTATGGTGCACAACCCACGCCCGACCCGTGCCGAGACCTCGGATGTGGCCAACGCCATCCTTGATGGTACTGATGCCGTCATGCTCTCAGCGGAAACCGCTTCCGGGAAATATCCCTGCGAAGCTGTGGAGATGATGGTGCGGGTTGCTGTGGATGTTGAGCGTGATCCGCAACTCAAGGAGCAGTTTTTTCACCCTCTCTCTGACTCTGAGCAGGACGGCTACCGTAGCTTGCCGGAGGCGATCGGTCAGGCTGCCTGCCAGGTTGCCGAGAGTGTCGGTGCTGTGGCCATCCTGGCTTTTACCCAGACCGGTAGCACCGCTGCCCTGGTCGCCAAGTACCGACCACCGATGCCGGTCTATGCGGTCACACCGTCCCAGGCTGTGCGTCGACGCATGGCTCTCTATGCCGGGGTACGTTCAATCCGGGTTGATATCGAGGGTGATACGGAAGCGCAGATTCGTTCGGTGGATGCTGCCGTGCTTGAGGCCGGGGTGCTCAAGAAGGGGGACGTCGTGGTGATTACCATGGGCAGTCCGCTTTCTGATCCAGGCACCACCAACCTGCTCAAAATTCACCAGCTTGGCAGTTGATTGTAAAAGGCATTGCGCTCTATTGCCGTCATTCCCGCGTAGGCGGGAAACCAGAGGTTGTCAGAGGCCGTCAAAAAATGGATCCCCGTTTTCACGAGGATGACGACTTTTTCGAGAGGCTTAGGGGAAGGATGATATGAGTAAAAAAGCGGTGGTGCTTTACAGCGGTGGACTTGATTCGACCACCTGCATGGCGATTGCCAGGGCTGATGGTTTTGAAACCTATGCTATGAGCTTTGCCTATGGTCAGCGACACTCCGTTGAATTGGAACTGGCAAAGGCATACGCGCCGAAAATTGGTGCGGTGAAACACCAGGTGGTGGAGATTGATCTGCGCCAGTTTGGTGGCAGCGCCCTGACCGCTGAGATTGAAGTACCGAAAGATCAGAGTTCAGATGACGACATCCCGATTACCTATGTCCCGGCCCGGAATACGATTTTTTTAAGCTTTGCGCTCGGTTGGGCCGAAGTGCTCGGTGCCGCCGATATTTTTGTCGGCGTCAATGCGCTGGACTATTCCGGCTACCCGGACTGCCGCCCGGAATTTATCAGCGCTTTTGAAAATATGGCCAACCTGGCCACCAGGGCAGCTGTTGAGGGGGATAACCCCTACACCATCCACTCGCCATTGATCCAACTCAGCAAAGCGGAGATTATCCGCACCGGTCTGGATCTGGGCGTCGACTACAGCTTGACCCACTCCTGTTACGATCCGACGCCAGACGGTATTTCCTGTGGCCGTTGTGATTCCTGTCACTTGCGCCTGAAAGGGTTCAGAGAGGCTGGGATTGAAGATCCGATAAGATACGTGACGCGTAATGCAAAAGATTAACGACGTAAAGCCTTTCACCACTGAGTCACAGAGGACACAGAGAAAATCAAAAACACCCAGCTTTTCTCTGTGCTCTCTGTGGCTTGAGTAAGAGAAGCGAACGGGTGGTAGTTTTGCTTCAAAATCTTCAGGACATCAATTATGAGTACAAATAGCAATAATGATCCTTCATGTCCCGACCCTGGCAAAGCCAGCAGCATGCCCGACATGCAGAAGTCCCGAGACGATCGCAACATCGCTATCGACAAGGTTGGCGTCAAGGATATCCGTTATCCGATTGTGGTCATGGACAAGAGCAAAGAGCAGCAGCAGACGGTAGCGCGCATCAACATGTATGTCGATTTGCCCCATCACTTCAAGGGCACGCACATGAGCCGTTTCATCGAGATCCTCAACCAGTATCATGGTCAGGTCAGTATTGATCGCATGAACACGATGTTGAGTGATATGAAGACGCATCTTGGGGCCAGCTCTGCTCATCTGGAACTGGAGTTTCCTTACTTCATCGAAAAACAGGCCCCCGCCTCGGGAGCGCGCAGCCTGATGGAGTACCAGTGTCGCATGCAGGGTAGTCTTGGCGAGGACTACGATTTCCTCCTCGGTGTCACCGTACCGATGACCTCGCTCTGTCCCTGTTCGAAGGAGATCAGCGCCCGCGGCGCACACAATCAGCGTAGCGCCGTGACCGTCGAGATCCGCTACACCGACCACATCTGGCTGGAAGACCTGATTGAGTGGGTGGAAGAGTGCGGCAGTGCCCCGGTCTTTTCCTTGCTCAAGCGTGAGGACGAAAAGATTCTGACCGAGCAAGCCTACGATAATCCAATGTTTGTCGAGGACGTCGTGCGGGCCGTGACCCAACGCCTTCTCAAGGTGCCGGAGGTGACCTGGTTTCGGGTTGCCTGCGAAAACTTCGAGTCGATTCATAACCATTCCGCCTATGCCATGGTCGAAAGCTCAGACGCTAACAGCCGTGGATAACTCTGTGGATAAGGTGGATAACTCCGCAAACAGCCACATTTTTAGTCATTCTGGCCCGATTATCGGTCTGTTTGCCAAGCAACCGATCCCCGGTCAAGTCAAGACGCGGCTGACACCGCCCTTGTCGCCGGATCAGGCTTGTCAGCTGTACCAGGTCGCTTTGCAGGAGATGGTCGAACGGTTGCTTGCTGCTGGTTTGCCGTTGGTCATCTGTTATGCTGGATGTCGGGAGTGGTTCAGCGAGACTTTCCCTGCTGTGCCGCTTGTTGAACAAGTCGGTGACGGTCTCGGTGCGCGCCTGAGTAACGCTGTACTGATGTTTTTTGCCGCTGGTGCCGGCCCGGTTCTGTTGGCAGGCTCTGATAGCCCGGACCTGCCTGTGCCCCTGGTTGATGAGGCTCTGATGGAATTGCAGAAAAGGGATGTTGTTACCGTTCCCTGCCAGGACGGTGGCTATGCCATCGTTGGTCTGCGGCGGCCGACCACAGAACTTTTTGCGGAGATTCCCTGGAGTACCTCCCGGGTAGTGGAGGCGACCCGCCAACGCAGTAAGCTGCTCGGTCTAACTTATCATGAAACGGAATCGTGGCATGATCTTGATGAGCTTGTCGACCTGCAGCAACTGGTGGCCCGCTCTCCCAAGTCACAGACGGCTCGTCACATTGTTACAGAGTTGAGCGAACTGCTCTAATGCGCAACTAAAAAAGCGTTGTTTGTCCGGTTGACTTGCTGTCGACGCTACCCGATAATCAAACAGTAGCAAACAGTCGGGTCGCTAGCAGTCTGTCGGACAATCAATAAGCTGGCTGCAAATTCGTCTGTTAGGTCCATATTTCAGCTCCTTTTCGACCAATAGCTACGGCTATTACTCTCAAATGAGCCAAAATCTGGCCTCAAACATTCAAATTTTCGCTTCAGCCCTGATTGTCCGACAGGCTACTGACCCGAAATCTCGTCGTTTAAGGAGTCTTCTCTTGGAACTGGTACTTAATGCCGGACCGGTGGTCAAGCTGGTCCTGCTGATTCTGGTCTATTTTTCGGTGGTCTCCTGGGCCATTATTTTCTACAAGCAGCTGGTTATCCATCGTGCGATTCGCGATTCGGAACGTTTCCTCGATTTTTTCTGGTCGAAGAAACGTTTTGATGCCATCGGTCAAGGGCTGGATGATTACCGTCATTCACCACTTACGGTGCTCTTTCGTGAAGTTTACCGCGAACTGGCTCAGAACCGGCGTCAGGCCGATGGTCAGGAGACGGACACTCTGGTTGCCGATCTTGGCGAACAGGAACGGGTTGCTCGCGTACTGCGTCGTTCCACAACCTCGGAAGGCCATCGCCTCGAAAAATACCTCTCCTTTTTAGCCACCACCGGTTCGGCAGCGCCTTTCATCGGCCTATTCGGCACGGTCTGGGGCATCATGGATGCTTTTCATGATATCGGCACCAGCGGCAGTGCTTCTCTCGCCGTGGTTGCGCCGGGGATTTCAGAGGCTCTGGTTGCGACCGCGATTGGCCTGGTGGCGGCGATCCCGGCGGTTA
>DAOWJU010000042.1 GCA_030640215.1 Desulfuromonadales bacterium | reverse complement strand
CGAATTTCATCGCGGAATTTGGTTTGAATCTGGTAGAGATTGAGCGGCAACTGCCGATAGGAGCTCACCGTACCGCGGACGATTTCAGTGACCACTTCCTCGTGAGTAGGCCCGACGCAGAACTCGGTATCCTTACGATCCTTAAGGCGCAACAGTTCTTTGCCATACTCCTGCCAACGGCCCGATTGCTGCCAGAGATCCGCCGGGTTTATCGCCGGCATCAGCAGTTCGATAGCTCCTGCCCGATTCATCTCTTCGCGAACTATATTCTCAACCTTGCGGATAACCCGTAAGCCAAAAGGCAGATAATCGTAGATTCCTGCCGCCACCTTGCGGATCATGCCCGCACGGGCCATCAACTGATGACTGACGACTTCGGCATCGCCAGGAGTTTCTTTCAAGGTCGGCAAAAAGTATTGTGTATAGCGCATTTAATAACCTCTAGATGGTAGATTTGGGCTCTTTTTAACACAAAAAAGAGTTTATGAAACTAGCGTATTTCCGGGGGGATTGCAAGGAGTGATGACGGCTCAGGAACCTTGTTCTTCGGCCAATTGCAATGCTTCTTCGACCAAGGCATCGGCAAGTTGATCCTGCGGCACCTTACGGACCACCTCACCTTTGCGGAAAAGCAGTCCCTGCCCTTTGCCGCCAGCGATACCGAGATCTGCTTCACGGGCTTCGCCAGGACCATTCACCACACACCCCATAACGGCAATAGTGATGCGGCAGGGCAAGTCATGTAGTCGCTGTTCCACCTCTTCAGCAATCTCGATCAGATCGATCTGACAGCGGCCACAAGTCGGGCAACTGATAAAAACCGGGCCACGTTCACGTAATTCGAGACTTTTGAGAATCTCCCAGCCAACGCGCACTTCTTCCACCGGGTCACCGGTCAGAGAGACTCTAAGAGTGTCACCTATATCATCGTAAAGCAGTGCGCCGAGACCAACGGCACTTTTAATCGTGCCACTCCAGGTGGTTCCCGCTTCGGTCACCCCGATATGCAACGGGTAGTCAACCTGTTCAGAAAGAAGACGATAGGCAGCGACCGTACGACGCACATCGGACGATTTGAGACTGACCTTGATTTCCCGGTAGTTGAGATCCTCCAGAATGCGGATATGGCCAAGCGCACTGGCCACCATGGCCTCGGCCGTCGGATGACCATACTTCTCCAGCAGTTCCTTTTCGAGAGAACCAGAATTCACGCCAATGCGGATCGGCACAGAACGCTCGGCACAGGCCTTCACCACATCTTCGACCTTCCAGCGCTCACCGATATTGCCCGGGTTCAGGCGCAAACCATCGACACCGGCTTCAAGCGACAGCAGAGCCAGTCGGTAGTCGAAATGAATATCGGCAATCATGGGGATGCGGCTTTGTGCGCAAATTGGCGCAAGCGCAACTGCGGCAGCCTCATCGGGCACAGCGCAGCGGACGATTTCACAGCCAGCATTTGCCAGAGCTTCAATCTGCGCAGATGTTGCCGCCACATCGCGGGTATCGGTACTGCACATCGACTGCACTGACACCGGCGCATCGCCGCCAACAGCAACTGTACCAATTTGAATTTTACGTGTAGGACGTCTCATATAAGTGAATAACCTGTCAGCGAGTTTAAAGGCGGCATCACGGGGAGTCAAGCGGACTTGACTCTGCCGCAAAGAATGCAACAGTTGATTATGAGAAAAATCCCAAATAGTCTTGTCAATATTCCATAATCCAACTAATATGATGCCGCCTTACTAAAGGAGAATTCATGGAAACACTCGATTGCCGTGGTCAGCAATGCCCACAACCAGTGGTACAGACCCGCCGACTCATGTTGGCACAACCAGCCAGCTCAGTTAAAGTTCTGGTCGACGATGATGTCTCCAGAGACAATGTCATCAGACTGGCGAAAAGCCTCGGCTACACATCAAGCATCGACCAGACTGAAGCGACCTTTGAGATCAGCCTGACTCCGGGAGAGGCCCCAGCAGAAAAAGCTGCCGTTGCATCTGCCGCCGGGCCAACAGTCATATTCATCGGTTCCGACCAAATGGGCAGCGGCGATGCCAAGCTCGGCCAGATCCTGATGAAGAACTTCATCTTCACCCTGATTGAATCCGACACCACGCCTGATGCCATCTACTTCGTAAATAGTGGTATTAAACTGACGATCGGCGGCTCTGATGTCATCGAAGCGCTGGAAAAGCTCGCCAATCGCGGCGTCGACATCGCCTCGTGCGGACTTTGCCTGGAATTTTTCATGGTCAAGGACACGCTGGCGGTCGGCAGAATTTCCAACATGCTGGAACTGGTTAACGCTCTGGAAGGGGCTGGCAATATTATTCGGCTTTAAAACGGGGGAGTAGTTCGTAGCCTGGTGGCGCGCTCGGACTTCAAAACCGATGTGGGGCGTATCCCGTCCCTGGTGGGTTCGATTCCCATCTACTCCCGCCAATCAATAAAACAGGGACTTAGCCAAACAGGCCGAGTCCCTGCTTCTTTTTTATATCTATCTAAAACACGCAAATGTCACACTCTCGGTACAGTAGGTTACCAACAAGCACGACCATTCACAGTATCCAGGGGGAAACCATGGCAACCATTCAGGAGCGTAAAGGCAAAGACGGCAAGCCTTCATACAGGGCATCAATTCGCCTCAAAGCGCATCCGCCAGTATCGGCAACCTTTGCCCGCAAGACAGACGCCAAAAGATGGGCAGCGCGATTCGAAGAAGAAATCAAGAATGGTCGTTACTTCAAATCGGCAGAGGCGAAGAAGCACACCATCAACGACCTGATCAAACGCTACGAAGAAGAAGTCCTTCCCATCCGACCAAAGAACTCTCCGAATTACAAAATTCATCTACGCTGGTGGAAAGAAAAGATCGGCGATTACTTCCTTGCTGACGTGAGCACCGCCATGATCGTCGAATGTCGAGACAAGCTCAAAAGAGAAATGACCAACAAGGGCACACCCAAATCACCGGCAACGGTCAATCGTTACATGACGACTCTCTCACACCTGTTCAATGTGTCGATCAGAGAATGGGAGTGGATGGAGTTCAACCCGCTCAGCAGAATCAAGAAACTCAAAGAATCGAGAGGCAGGGTTCGTTTCCTTGACGAAGCAGAGCGTGACAAGCTCTTGGAAGCCTGCCAGGCAAGCAGCAACCCCCTATTCTACCCTTTCGTCATTTTGGCCATTACAACAGGGATGCGTTACGGAGAGGTGACGAACATTCAATGGAAGGATGTAGACTTTGAGAGACGGCGCATCCTGCTGCACGAAACGAAGAACGATGAACGCCGTGCGGCTCCACTGGTTGGCCTTGCCCATGAACTCCTGAAAAAGCTTTCCAAGGTTCGACGACTAGACAACCCGTATGTTTTCCCAGGCAACGAAGAAGGGAGACCGGTTTACATGCGCGATGCCTGGAATGATGCTTTAGCCAAATCAGAAATCAAAGATTTTCGCTTTCATGATCTGCGCCATACAACAGCCTCTTATCTGGCTATGAACGGGGCGACTCTGGCAGAGATTGCCGAGGTATTGGGGCACAAGACCTTAGCGATGGTGAAACGGTACGCACATCTTTCTGAAACGCATACCACAAATGTTGTTGAGAGGATGGCTTCAAAGTTTTTGGGATAGATATATTGTTTTCGGTTTTTCCTAGATTGCAGGGTCAGTAAGAATTTTGCAGATTTGCCAATTTGTGCATCCCAAAACAATATAGGAGGACAAATAAGAAGGATGAACTTCCAGATAAATATGTGAAAGGAGACGGCAATCGCCGTCTCCTTTCATTCTTTATGAGGATGGGTACTTCTTATTTCACTGTACCAATATAGCCTGACGTCGTTTCGTAGAATCTTGTCTGCATCAACTTGAGGCCGTTATTGTCATAATCCCACATATAGTCGACAAGTTCCTCAATGTTGAAGATCCAAAGATTGCGAAACTCCAAGTCACCTTTATCGCAGGTTCCAACCACGCCTACCTGGTCAAGACATCCTGTTGCTCTGAACACATCTGTGATGTTGGTCGGTTTTGGCTGACCCTTCGTTCGCTTGATCTCAAAACTGCCCATCAATAGAGTGTCCTCGCACTCTAGACCCACTGTACCGCTCGAGTCGACCACCTCTTTGCTGTAGGTGCATTCGGCTGTTATAATGTTAGCACCGCCCGGTTTTCCTAGTCCCACCGCATACACGTCGAAGCTCAAAAGATCCGTGCAACCGTTATCATAATCGGTGCAATATTCATAAGGGACCTGAATCAAAGCATAGTCGTCATCGGTTGCGTTCCCGTCCAGAACTGCAAACTTATCGCCACGAACATATTCAATGGTAACCTTCCGTCCCACATCTTCTCCGCTGCTTAGCGGCACAAAAATGGTATGGCGCCCTCCATTAGTCATTGCTGGAACAGTTTTATCCTTAGGCACGCCAATAAAATTGAGATTCCAGTGGGCGCCACTTAGTCCGGTCCCGACACCAGCCATGACCGGCAGTGCAAGACCTAGAGTGAGACAGAGGACGAGAACTATTTTCACTGCTTTCATTTGAACCTCCTGTAACCCGTTAAAGAGACAATACCAACCGACTTAGGATTTCCTACTGCGTTTCCTGCTTTGATCCACAAAAAAATAGTTTTATGCCATCTTAAATACCCCCTCTATAGTTGTATTGTTAATGTAGTTTTTTAAGCTGATATCCGAACAAAAGACGTTTACAAGGATACTAGGGGGTCTGTATTTAGCTATTACTCTAAATGTGGATTTTTTTATGCACTAAAGCTTGTTGTGAAAATACAACTTTAGTTTTAAAGGTGGGTTTTGTGGTTGATCAAACAGCTTGGTATTTTTTATAAGTCACGTCCCTGGTGGGTTCGATTCCCATCTACCCCGCCAACCATCAAAAAGCGCCTGAACTCTAGGCGCTTTTTTTCGTCTAAAATCAACTTCTCCCAACAATATCACACGACATGTTACACGCTGAGGGCCTCTATCAAAAAAGCTCAGGGGCCTTTGATAACAGTAGCCATAAACACATAACGACACCTTATATGATGCCGATTTAGCAGCCTGTCATCGGCTACCAATATAGAGCACGGTCATTTGAGAGACACCAGACATCGCATCTAGAAACGGCTCACGCAAAGAGAAGCAAAAAATGTCAACCAACTGATTCTGCAATAATTTCCGTACAAATTAAACAAAACGAAAAACATACCGAAGAAATAGTTTAAATGTTTGATTTTGCTTTAATTTCCGTATAAATTGACAAACATGCGAAATATACCGAAGAAATACTTAATAACAGAGATTAGCGAGGACGCTCGTCGACAGTACATCGACGCCAAGGCTACATTCAAGGCGTGGGAAAACGCCCGTGATGAAGCAGCACAGGTCCGTGGTGGGATGTACTGGAAAGAGCAGGACGGAAATCGCTATCTGATCAGAACGACAACAATGAACAGCCAGAAAAGTCTTGGCCCGAGCTCCACTAAGACAATAGGCATTTACAAAAAGTTCAAAGCTAGAAAAGAAGAAGCCGAACAACGGTTAGCAAACTTGACCGAACAATTGAAACGACACCAGAAAATGAACCGGGCGCTTGATGTGGGACGTGCCCCCCGGCTACTGGTTGAAACGTTAACTCGTCTTTCCAAATCTGGTCTGAGCAAACATTTTACAGTCATAGGGGCACATGCCCTCTACGCTTATGAAGCTGAAAGCGGTACACGTATAGGCGAAGTTGCAGCAATGACAACGAGAGACATAGACTTGCTTTGGGATACACGAAGACGCATTCAGTTTGCTACCCATATGAAGAGAATGGGGGCATCAATGCTTGGGATACTAAAAAAAGTGGATTCAACCTTCAAACTTATTGACGGCCAAAGAAATACTGCGGTCAACGACGAAGGCTTTGAAATTGACATCATCCGACGAGAAGCTAAAGACATAGACCCACACCTATTAAGGCTTACAGAGGCTGAAGAAGAGTTCTCTGCCGTACAAGCAAAAAATGCAGGACAGCTTTTGGATTCACAGCGGTTCTCTAGCATAATAGTTTCAACATCTGGGCACATGGCGCGAATGGAGACTATCGCCCCCTTGGTCTTTGCAAAATTCAAACGCTGGATGGCAAAGCAGCCTGGTCGTGACACGCTAAAACGCAAACGAGACACTCTACAGGCTGAAGTAGTCGAAGAGCTCACAGAAGAATACCTGCCACACCTTATAGTCTAGGGGTGCAAATACGGCGATTAACGTTGTCTTTTGCTACACAACTTGTTACACAAATAAGACCCAAGACGCACTCGCGGTGAAGACTTGTAAACGTAATTTCAGACACTTAGACATAGCTGGCGATAGTAGGGAGCGTCCCATCTGCTCCCGCCAATCAATGGAAACAGGGCCTTAGGCATCATGCCAAGGGCCCTGTAATATTTTGCCATCCACATAAACGCCAACCTCTTACATCTAATACCTGCCCAATAGCCTTTTAGATCTTGCGATAATCCTACCAACAGCCCAACAAACCATTCTATTGATAACCTTTTGAAGTACGTTGATGCATATCAGGGTCGGTAAGAATTTCGCATTACGGACAAATTTACACCCACCAAACAATGCGAGAAGATAAATAAGAATTACATTTCCAGGCACCCTGAAACATTGAAAATTGATGAGCAAATACTTTTTCAAATTTAAATAGTTTTCAGTTGATTTCTCTCTTCATAAGAGTAAGATTTCACCATTCGTTGGACAAGACCTTCCTTGCAGGCCCTGCCCGGCATTTCCGCCGACACCTGGACGTACCGCCCTCGCTGCCGACGGACATCGTTGACTCTGACTCAAAGGGGTAGCGCATGTCCCGCTCTTTGTTCGTCCCAAAGCTTTGGAGTACCTTTCAAGAAGGCTACACTCGACAAAAATTCCTCAATGACCTGCTGGCTGGCATTATCGTCGGCATTGTCGCTCTTCCGTTGGCTATTGCTTTTGGTATCGCTTCCGGAGTGAAGCCTGAGCAAGGCATATTCACGGCTATCATCGCAGGCTTTATTATTTCCGCACTCAGTGGTAGTCGTGTGCAAATCGGTGGCCCGACCGGGGCGTTCATCGTTATCGTCTACGATATAATTCAACGATTCGGTTACGACGGACTGGCCATTGCAACCATGATGGCCGGTGCTCTTTTAATTGTTATGGGCCTGGCGCGACTCGGCGGAGTGATCAAATTTATTCCCTATCCTGTCACGGTCGGCTTTACCAGTGGAATCGCCCTGATCATCCTTATCGGGCAAATCCGTGACCTGCTCGGCCTGCAAGTCGACCAGGTTCCATCTGAATTCTTTGAGAAAATTGTCGTCTATGGCAAAAACCTTGGGACCTTTTCATTACTATCGACACTGATCGGTATCGGCACAATTTTGGTCATTTATTTGTGGCCACGTGTGACCCATCGAGTGCCTGGATCGCTGATTGCGATTCTGGCAACAACAGCGATTGTTGCTCTATTTGACCTGCCGGTGGCAACCATCGGCAGTCGTTTTGGGGATGTTCCGAACACCCTGCCAATACCCCATCTTCCTCCCCTGCCAAGTTGGGATAGACTGACACAGTTATTCTCACCGGCACTGACCATTGCAATACTAGCAGGGGTTGAATCGTTGTTGTCAGCAGTGGTTGCGGATGGGATGACTGAAGGGCGGCATCGCAGCAATATGGAACTTGTTGCCCAGGGAGTCGCCAATCTGGTGGTACCTCTCTTTGGTGGAATCCCGGCTACTGGTGCAATTGCCAGAACGGCAACAAATATAAAAAATGGTGGCCGTTCACCGATAGCAGGGATTGTACACGCTGTAACCCTATTGCTGATTCTGTTGTTCTTCAGTAAGTGGGCGGTCATGATCCCAATGCCGACTCTCGCTGGAATTCTGGTGATTGTTGCCTGGAACATGAGCGAAGCGCACTTGTTCATTAAGCTACTAAAAGGACCCCGTGGCGACGTTCTGGTGCTACTCTCAACCTTTGGTCTGACCGTATTAATTGATTTAACAGTCGCCATACAGGTCGGCATGGTGTTGGCGTCGTTCCTCTTTATGCAACGTATGGCTGAAGTTACTCAGGTCGGATTTATTACTCGTGAATTGCGCGATGAGGAAGAGGAAGATTTCAATGATCCAGGTAGTATGCGTAATCGAGAAATCCCACCCGGAGTTGAGGTGTTTGAAATCAATGGTCCATTCTTCTTTGGCGCTGCTGATAAATTTAAGAACGCCCTCGGCGAAATAAGCTCACCTCCAAAAGTGCTGGTTCTCAGAATGCGCCATGCACTGACCCTTGATGCGACCGCTTTGCAAGCTTTGGAAACGGTTCTAGCACGTGCGAGACGAGATGGTACCCAGTTGGTCCTTTCTGGAGTACATGCTCAACCACTTATTGTTATGGAGCAATCCAACTTCTTAGATGAAATTGGTAAAGAAAATGTATTTGACGAAATCGATGAATCCTTACAACGTGCTTCTGAAATTATTGGTTTTACAAGAGAAGTAAAGAAGGATTCCCCGTTCTGCTAGCCAATGCGGCCGAAAGTTACCAGTTTGCATCAGACCAGGTTGAGCAGCAACTCCACACAAAGGAGCTATTCAAGAAGAGACTGGAAGACGACCCTCTGACCAAGACGGAGCAGGAATACTACTCACGGACCGTTAAAAAGAAAGTTGTTGCGCTCGCGAACTCGGAGTTACATAGTTTAGCCAGAAAGCTACTGGAGCAGTAAGTATCAAATATTTGTAATACTACGGAATATCTGCTAAAAATTGTTATCCACAACAATGACCATGAGGTTGTCAGCCATGCTTTCCACGCAAACACTACCTAAAATCTCTTTACTGCTCATCATTCTGGCCGGTTGCCTCACCCCGAACCAGCTATTCGCTTTCGAAGCGCCCACCCCGACATTTGTCCAGGCATTGGTTGGTGCCGCCCAATTCTCTGAGGACGACCTGACCTTTGCAGAGACATCTACAACCGATGGCACGACGACCAGCAACAATGACCTTTCCAGCATGCCGTACCTCGGGATGGCTTTTCAGCACCCTTTCAAAGGTAAAAACACACAAATCGGCCTGGACGGCAGCTTCCTGTTCGGTTGGCGGTCAAAAGACACAAAGGTTCGCGGCGGCAGCGGCCATCTTGCTGTCAGCATTGACAGCTCCCTGTGGCTCATCGACCTGAGCATGGGCCTTTTCGTCAAGCACACCTTCAACAACCGCTGGAGAACTTATGTTGCAGCAGGTCCAGTCATGATGTTCGGTGATTACTCCGAAGATACTGACGAAGAGGACTTAGAAACCAGTGAAAGGGAAAAGTACGACAAGAGCGATTCTGCCTTCGGTGTTGGCGCATACGCACGCGGTGGATTTGACTACCTTTTCGGCGACAATGCTTATGTAGGGGTCTGTGTCCGCGGCCTCAAGACGAATCTTGAATTCGACGATGCTCCGGAGGCCTCTTCCGGTTTAAGTGGCGCCCAGGGTTTTATCACTTTTTCGAGACATTTTTAGGAGATTCACAATGCTCTGCCG
This sequence comes from Desulfuromonadales bacterium, assembly GCA_030640215.1. Lineage (GTDB taxonomy): Bacteria > Desulfobacterota > Desulfuromonadia > Desulfuromonadales > BM103 > M0040. The sequence goes on along the minus strand of DAOWJU010000042.1, from coordinate 2,356 downwards.
GATCTGCGTGACTGTTTGTCTGCTATGTGCGACCATGGCTCTGGATGTCCTGCCAGCAAAGGCGGACACGGCTGATCTCGAAAGACGGCTGCAACAGCAAGAGCGCCGCATAGATCGTCTTGAACGGGCGGTCGAATCTCTGCAAAGCCGCCTCCTGGACTCACAGTATGGCGACCCTGCCAATGTCGGCAGCTCCCAAGCTCAGAATCGCAATACCATCGACCCGCTGGTCGGCACCTGGGAATGCACCAATAACGTTTTCAATTACGACATTTCCTTCTATGCTGATGGTCGCCTTATACAGGAAGAGCCATTTTTCAGCAAAGCAAAGGGTAGTCGTTGGTCACGTCTGAGCGAAGACCGGTTCGTCACAGATCGTGGGCAGACATTCAGTATGGACTTCCGATCGAATGATGAACTCACGGTGACCGATCAGACCAATAGGGGTGTTTGGGAGTGTTCCCGCATACAATAAGATTTGCAGTCTGATTATTTTCTGAAGAGAGGACCTTTTACGCCATGCTGCCACCCGAACAACATAAAGCCTACTGTAATTTCTACGATGTTGTCCGCGATGAGGAACATCTCGACGCCCGCACCACGGTTATGATCGGGCTGGCCGCGTCCATGGCCCGGGAATGTCAGCCATGAATCGAATACTACCTTGGCGTGGCCAAGGCACAAAACATTTCGGACGAAGAAATTGGCGCCATTCAGGGAATTGTTATGGCGGTTGCCGCTGGCAAGATCAACACCTTGATGCGCGAGCTCACCTCTCCCTCCCGGGATTAACTCTCAGCGACAAATATCTTTACATGAAGAAACAGGAGGTGATCCATGTCTGATCGCCGCGCACTTTTGCGCACCCTGCCCGCCATAGATCGTTTATTGGGCTCCCCACTTCTGACCGAACTGGAGAAGACACAACCACATATTCTGATTCGTGAAGCCGCTCAGAAGACCGTTGACGACCTGCGCCGGCAGCTTCTGAACGAACAGGCTGCTTTGCCTGATCTCGACCTTGATGCTGTTGCCAGCCTGGTTGCGATAAGAGTCGCGAAAATGGCCAAGCCCTCGTTGCGAAAAGTCATCAATGTTACCGGCACCCTGCTGCACACCAACCTTGGCCGAGCCCCGCTTTGTAGTGATGCGCTACAAGCAATCAAGGATGTCGCCCAGGGCTACTCCAATCTCGAATATGATCTTGATGAAGGCAAGCGGGGGAAACGTTTCACTCATGTAGAAGAATTGATCTGCAAACTGACCGGTGGCGAAGCGGCCACCGTGGTCAACAACAACGCCGGAGCGGTTATGCTCGCGTTGGCGGCCCTGGCCGGTGGCCGCAGCGCCGTGGTCTCACGCGGTGAGTTGATCGAAATCGGTGGTTCTTTTCGAATTCCCGACATCATGGCTGCCAGCGGTGTCGGCCTGGTCGAAGTCGGTACCACCAACAAAACCCATCTTAAAGATTATGCAGGCGCACTCGACAACGAGACGGCCCTGATTCTCAAAGTCCATACCAGTAATTATCGCATTCTCGGCTTTACCGAAGCTGTAAGCGGCGAAGAGTTGGCCGTACTCGCCCATCAACACGACATCCCGGTCCTCGAAGATCTCGGCAGCGGCCTTTTAATGGATTTGACTCCTTACGGCCTGCCGCGTGAGCCTACCGTACGCGAAGCATTAAAAACCGGCATCGACCTGGTGACTTTCAGCGGCGACAAGTTGCTGGGTGGCCCCCAGGCCGGGATCATGGTCGGCAATCGGGATGTGATCGATAAGGTGCGTAAACATCCCATGGCCCGCGCCCTGCGTATCGACAAGCTGACTCTGGCCGCTCTCGAAGCAACACTCAGACTTTATCTTGACCCGCAGAAGGCACTGGAACAGGTTCCGACCTTAAAGATGCTCTCTCTACCGGTTGCCGATCTGCAGCAGCGTTGCGAAGATCTTCTGCCTGCATTGCAGGAAACAACAGGTGACAATGCAGACTGTACTATCATTGAGGCCACGGCCACGGTTGGCGGCGGCGCCTTGCCGTTATCCGAACTACCCGGACGCGTTATTGCCCTCTCCCCCAAGGCGTTTTCAGTCAACAATCTGATCACGCGCCTGCGGCACTGTGATCCGCCAGTGGTTGGACGTGTTCAGGACGATCAGTTTCTGATTGATCCACGCACAGTGAACAATGATGACAAGGAGCTTCTGCTGCTTGCCTTGAAACAGGCGTTTAACCCGGAACAAGACCATTAACGCAAAGACGCGAAGGCGCAGAGGGAAACCAAAGATTCTCTAAGGTTCTTTGTGACTCTGCGCCTTTGTGTTAAACATTTTTTAATTTCGTAGGTTTTAATTT
>DAOWJU010000115.1 GCA_030640215.1 Desulfuromonadales bacterium | reverse complement strand
TGTGTCATCTATGTGGACGATGTCGCCAACTTTCCAGTAAAACGCTACGGCTACGCGATTGAGAATCACGAGCTCTTTCCACAGCACATTAACGTCGAGTTTGTCGAAATCATCACACCGAACGAGGTCCGTCAGCGCACCTGGGAACGTGGCGCCGGTGAAACCCTGGCCTGCGGCACCGGCTCTTCAGCCGTCACCGTGGCCGGTGTACTGACTGGTCGCACCAAGGGCAAACTGCTCAATCATCTGACCGGCGGTGATCTGGAGATGGAGTGGGACGGCAAAAACTCAGTGTTTATGACTGGTCCGGCAGTGGAAGTCTTTAGTGGCGAATATGTCCCTCGATAATACTGAATCTGGAGTTTTAACGCCCGTTCGCTACGCTCACTCAAGACGCAAAGGGGCTCAAGGGCGCAAAGAAAACCTCACAATTTTATGTTTAAAACCAAAAGCTATCTTTGCGCCTTGCACTACAGCTTCGCGCCTTTGCTTTACGCCTTCTTCTTTACGCTCACAACAGCAGGAAGCATAGCATGGACGTTCTGATCTTCGATCTCGACAACACGCTTTACCCGGCAGAGAAGCAGCTTTTCAGTTTGATTGACGTGCGTATTAATCGTTACATGACTGAGATTGTCGGCATCCCGGCACCTGAAGTCGACGCATTGCGGCGCGATTACTGGCGTCTGTACGGCGTCACCCTGCAGGGTTTGATCCGCCATCATGCCGTTGATCCGGAGGATTACCTGCTTTACGTCCACGACATTGATGTACCCTCGCGGCTCGCTCCAGACCTGGCTCTGCGCGAGGTTCTGGAGAATCTACCGCAGCGCAAGGCCGTCTTCACCAACGGTTCGACCTGTCATGCCAGCCGGGTTCTTGCGGCGCTTGGCATCGAGGATATGTTTGAAAAAGTCTACGACATTCGCGTCGCCGCCTACCAGCCCAAGCCGTACCCTGAGCCCTACCACGCAGTGCTTGCCGAGTTGGGCGCAACTGCTGAGCGCTGCATCATGATCGAAGATTCGCGCGACAACCTGCACACTGCCAAAAAACTCGGCATGGGCACCATTCTGGTTGGTGACGGCCACACGCCCGACTTCGTTGATGTCCATCTCGACAACGCCCGGCAGGTTCACGCTGGCTTGCGTTTCTGGGAAAAAGCCTCATGAAACACTTACTCGGAGCACATGTCTCGGTTGCCGGTGGGCTCGACAAGGCCTTTGCACGCGGTGTCGAGAGCGGCTGCACGGCCTTGCAGATCTTCACCAAGAACGCCAATCGCTGGCAGGTCAAACCGATTACAGCCTCAGAGGCCTCAGCCTTTCGTCAGGCCTGGCAGGAGAGCGGGATCGGTCCGGTCATGGCTCACGATGCCTACCTGATCAATCTGGCTTCACCAAAAAGCGCCGTCTGGGAAAAATCTAAAGTCGCCCTGCGCGATGAACTGATGCGCTGTGCCCAACTCGGCATCACCGATCTGGTCATGCATCCCGGTGCACATTTAGGGACTGGCATCGACGTTGGTCTGGAGCGAATACGGCAAGCCTTCCGCGAAATTCTGCCGGAGACCCCGCATGAGGTCCGGCTTCTACTGGAGAATACCGCCGGCCAAGGCAGTTATTTCGGTGGAGACTTCGCCCACCTGGCCGCCTTACTGGAGGGCTTTGACGAAAAACGCTTCGGTGTCTGCTTCGACACTTGCCATGCCCACGCCGCCGGTTACGATCTCTCCAGTGAAGAGGGCTACGCGCAGACTATGGCCGAATTTGACCGGCTGGTCGGCCTTGAGCAGATTAAGGCCTTTCATCTCAACGATAGCCTGAAAACATGTGGCAGCAAGGTTGACCGCCATGCCCATATCGGTCAGGGGACGATTGGCCGCACCGGCTTTGCCTCTCTGATGCAGGATCAGCGTTTCGTTAATATTCCCATGGTTCTGGAAACCCCCAAGGGTGATCAGAACGAGATGGACCTTGTCAATCTGGCGCTGCTACAGGATTTGGCGGCAGAGGCTGCGGCATGAGAGCGATCATTCAGAGGGTCAGCCGAGCGTCGGTGGTCGTTGCGGAAAAAACCGTCGGTGCTATCGACCAGGGACTCATGGTGCTGCTCGGTGTGGCGCAGGGGGATGTCGCAAAGGACGTCGTCTATCTCGCTGACAAAACTGTCGGCCTGCGAATTTTTGAAGACGAAAATGACAAGATGAACCTCTCGGTCGAAGATATCAGCGGCAGCATCCTGGTGGTTTCCCAGTTCACCCTGCTCGGCGACTGCCGCAAGGGGCGTCGACCAGGCTTTACCGATGCCGCCCCACCCGAACTCGCCGACACCCTTTACCAGGAATATGCCGATGCCCTGCGCAACCGGGGCATCACCGTCGCTACCGGAGTCTTCAGAGCCAACATGCAGGTGGCTCTGGTCAATGACGGTCCGGTCACTATAATGCTCGACAGCAGAAAGCAATTTTGATGGAAGATTATGAAGAAGTAGAATACCGCTCTTTGGGCCGCGGCCGGAGTATCAAAAAACGTGCAGCGAAAGCGGTGGAACAGTTGGCTCAACGATTGGCAGATCTTTCGGATGCGGAACTCACCAAGCTACCGAAAGACCCAGACCTTGCCAAAGAGATTGAACTCGCCCGTAACACTCGCGGTGGCAGTTCGCGCAAACGCCAGATCAAACACCTGGCTGGCATACTCCGTGGCAATGATGAACAGCGGGAAGCCATCGAAGTCGCCCTCGATGGGCAGGCGGTCAATCAACGCAAGGAATCTCTGGCCTTCCATCACCTCGAGGATTTGCGTGACCGACTCTGTGTCGCAACAACCTTCGAGGCAGCATTGGCGGAAGTCCGCACCACCTACCCGCACCTCGACGTCAGTAAACTGACCAGACTGGCCGGTTCAGTGCACGACTTCAGCGACAAAAAAGCCGCCCGGGAGATTTTCCGGCGGCTGCGCAAAGCGGAAGAAGCGTTAGAGACGGAGTGAGGATCGAGGACCGTGCCCAAATGTCCGCTTGTGGCAGTGATCAGCTGTCTCTGGAGCCTCCTGCTTATCGATTCAGTAGAGAATAGGCAAGCGTGCCTCTGATCGCTGCAACAGCAGCCAGCAACATGACCAGATCCGCGCCAAATTTGAGATACCCACCACCAGAGAGTAGACCAAGTAAGGCAACCACCAGGGCAACGATAGCAGCCTCTTTTCTCATTTTGTAAAGCCCCCAGGCAACCAGCGACAGAATTACCACATAGAAAAAGGCCCAATAGCCGTAAAGGCTGGAAGAGAAGAAACCATTCACCGCAATCATGAGCCAAACGGCAGCACCGCAAGCCGTCAAACAGAGGGATGGCAAGCGTGCCTTTCTGGTACCCTCTAGCGATTCAATCGGGCCCCAAAGCAGGTTACTTAAAGATGTTTTCGACTCTGCCACTTCAATCGTCCTTTGCTGGTAGCGGCTCGATGTCGCTTAAGCTGGCGTGTTGAAGAAGATCTTTGTATTTATCCGGCGACAAAACATGGAAGATTCCTGTTGCTGTTGTGCAGACCTCGCCAGCACTGTTCGAGAGTGTCGCCTGCATTGAAATTTTTGGGCCTTCCTTTGCGGTGACTCGGCAGGTGACACTGATTTTCTCACCACTAATGTACGTTGGCTGTATAAATTTGCTGTTCAGGCCTGAGGTAACCGCCATTTCATGGGTAACAGCATAGCTCGTCCAGCCCATGATTTCATCAAGCAGGCCCATCTGAATAGCGCCATGCAGGATATCACCCTGACCAACAAAATGTTGCGCGGGCAAATACTCGGTAGATGTTTCCTGCCTCTCTTCGTCCCAGTAGAATTTAAGCTGCAAACCTGCAGCGTTATCACAGCCGCAAAAGAAACAGTCATTGTCTGGAAAAGGATTCTGAATTACTTTTTTCATCAAATGGACCCTTGTATAAAGAGGTGAACTTAATCAGTTGTTAGCGGCATCACGCTTCAAGGACTTCTGAGACTTGTCGCCGCAGCATAGGGAGCAGCTCCTTCTCGAACCATGGATTGCGGCTAAGCCAGAGATTGTTGCGCGGACTTGGGTGCGGCAGCGGAATCATTCCAGGCCAAGAGGAGCGCCAGTCCCGAACCGTCTCGGTCAGTGTCGCTCGTTTCTCGTTGATGTGATATGCCTGCGCATACTGCCCAACAACCAGCGTAACGTCAAGATGATGCAGATGACTGAGAAGTTGATCGCGCCATGCCGTGGCACATTCAGGCCGTGGCCGCAGATCACCGGATTTGCCGGTGCCGGGAAAACAGAAACCCATTGGCAGAATCGCGATCTGCTTCGAATCGTAAAAGACTTCGCGCGTCACTCCCATCCACTCACGCAAACGATCTCCGCTGGCATCATCAAAAGGCACGCCGGACTCATGAACTTTTCTGCCTGGCGCTTGACCTGCAATCAACACCCGAGCCTGCGGATGTATCTGAAAGACAGGCCGCACCCCATGCGGCAGATACGCCGCGCAGAGAGTGCACGCGCGAACCTCTGTCAACAGAGAGTTGAACGAAGTCATGGGATGCAATCCCTCCTGAGGGCTAGTAGACTCTCTAATATGTTATCTCTGCAAACATTCCAAAGTTGAAATGTAGCAGTTAATGACAATATATGTAAGAATCATTCATGCACCGTTTCGCCAACATCTATATCGTCCTCTTCCTGATCGATGCCAGTCTCTCACTGATCGACGAGCTACTCCTGGCATCCTCCGTATCCCTACCAATTTTTTCCGGGCTGCGTTACTTCGTCGCCTACCTTGTGATCACCCTCTCCATGGTGATCTTCTCCTGTTTGGGAATCGACCGGCGTCTGCCCAAACGGGTGTTCCTGCCGTTGACCCTTTATATCTCCTGGAGCGCACTGGCAATGTGGCCGCTTTCAGGGGTCATCGGGCGCGAATCGCTTGGTTTGTTGGCAGCCGGAAATCAGCTTCTGCTCGGCGGGATTGCGATTGTTCTGTTGCGCGGCCTGGGTGGTCAGAACCTCTTGACCCGTAAACTCTTCCAGACGCCGAGGTTCAGCTTGCGCAACACCTTAGGCTTTACTGCCATCAACCTTTTGTTACTTCCTTTCGCCGTGATCTACACCGGCCTGGCAACGACCAGCTATTACTTTGAAGAGCAGACCGCCGGGTTTTTACGCCTCAGCCCGGTCGGCATCTACATGAGCGAACGTAGCTATCATCTCGACGAAAAAGTTATTCGCCTGGCGGGGATGATGCACATCGGCAAGGAAGAGTACTACAAAGACCTGGCTCGTTCGATGTCGAGCAAAGGCACGATTATCCTGGCCGAAGGGGTGACGGATCAGGACGGCTTGCTGGAGACTCAGTTCAACTACGGCAAGTTGGCTGAGATCATTGGTCTGACGTCCCAGGAGAAAATGTTCATTGACGGCAATCTGATCGAACTGGAAGATCTCAACGAGATGAATCGGGGCGTTAGCGAAACCGGCAAACCGGATATTGTCCGGGCGGATATCGATCTCAACCAATTCAATCCGCAGACAGTTGAGTTCCTCAATGAACTTGGTCGCAGCCTGTTCGGCGACAGGCCATTAATCGAGGGGCTTGCTGAATACAACCTCTGGATCAATGAGAATATGACAGAGGAGAGCATTGCAGGAGTCATGTTAGACATCCTCGACAAGCGCAATGAGG
>DAOWJU010000013.1 GCA_030640215.1 Desulfuromonadales bacterium | reverse complement strand
TGAAGTCGGATCGACAGCCAAGACTGCCACCTTGTGGCCCTGCTTGAGCAGGTACATACCGAAGGCTTCGATGAAGGTGCTTTTACCAGCTCCAGGCACTCCGGAGATGCCGATGCGAATTGAATTGCCTGTTGAGGGGAGGAGTTCATCAAGCAGCGTGGTCGCTGCTAAAGAATGGTCAAGGTTGCGGCTCTCAATCAGAGTAATCGCCTTAGCCAGGGCACGGACATTACCAGCGCGAACACCGTCTGCTATCTCGTTGATTTTGATCATTTCAAAACCCTTTAACGCCCGCTCACTCGTTCGCTCAAGACGCAGAGTGCAAAAGCAAGACGCAAAGAAGAACAGGAAGGTCTCTCTTTGCGTCTTTATTGATCACTTTGCGCCTTTGTGTTGCGCCTTTACGTTAAAATAGGCCGTCAAACTTTCACAAAATTATTTCTGCTTTTCCTCAATTGCGTCAAGCGTCTGGTTGGCCGAGGTAACAATTGGCGTGCCTGGCCCGAAGATCTTGGCGGCACCAGCGGCCAGCAGTTCGTCATAATCCTGGCGGGGGATGACCCCACCACAAACAATGGCGATATCCTCAGCGCCGAGCTGCTTCAACTCGGCAGCGAGCTGCGGCACGAGAGTTTTGTGCCCGGCGGCCAGACTTGAGACTCCGACCACGTGGACATCGTTTTCCACCGCCATTTTGGCAGCTTCTTCGGGGGTCTGGAAGAGCGGGCCGACATCAACATCAAAACCGGCGTCAGCATAAGCGGTTGCCACCACCTTAGCGCCACGATCATGGCCGTCCTGGCCCATCTTGGCGATCAGGATACGTGGCCGACGGCCTTCTTTATCAGAGAATGCGTCGATCCGCTTTTGCAGTGCAGAAAAATTATCGTCGTTACTTACCACGACTCCGTAGGCTCCTGAAACCAGTCTGATCTCCGCCTTGTGGCGGCCAAATACTTTTTCCATCGCATCGGAAATCTCGCCAACGCTCGCCCTTAAACGGGCAGCATCGACAGAGAGGCCGAGCAGGTTGCCCGAGCCATTTTCACACGCGGCAGTAATTGCTGCAAGGGCCTTCTGGCAAGCCGCTTCGTCACGTTCATCGCGCATTTTTTCAAGACGGGCAATCTGCGACTTGCGCACGGCGGTATTATCGACATCGAGGACTTCGATCTCATCTTCTTCAGCAAGTTGATACTTATTGACGCCGACGATGACTTCGCGGCCACTGTCGATGGAAGCCTGCTTCTTGGCAGCAGACTCCTCAATGCGCAATTTCGGCATACCGGACTCGATCGCCTTGGTCATACCGCCCAGCTCTTCGATCTCATCAAGAATCTTCTGAGCCTCTGAAATCAACGAAGCAGTCAGGCTTTCAACATAATATGAACCAGCCAGTGGATCGACAACATTGGTGACACCCGATTCTTCCTGGATGATCAATTGGGTATTCCGGGCAATCCTTGCAGAATGATCAGTCGGCAGAGCGATTGCTTCATCCAGCGCATTGGTGTGCAGCGACTGGGTTCCACCCAGCACCGCAGCCAGAGCTTCGAGAGTCGTGCGCACGACGTTGTTGTAAGGATCCTGCTCGGTAAGACTCCAGCCGGATGTCTGGCAATGGGTACGTAACATCAGCGACTTGGGGTTTTTCGGTTCGTAACGCTTCATCAGATGCGACCAGAGATAACGGGCAGCGCGCAATTTGGCGGCTTCCATGAAGAAGTTCATGCCGATAGCAAAAAAGAAAGAGAGTCGTGGCGCAAAAACATCGACATCAAGACCCTTGTCGATGGCGGTTTTCACATATTCAAGACCATCGGCCAGGGTGAATGCCAGCTCCAGAGCGTTGTTAGCCCCGGCCTCCTGGATATGATAGCCGGAGATCGAAATGGAGTTGAAGCGCGGCATGTAGTTGCTGGTGTACTCAATAATGTCGGCAATGATCCGCATCGACGGTGCTGGCGGATAAATGTAAGTATTGCGGACCATGAACTCTTTGAGAATGTCGTTCTGAATAGTACCTGCCAACTGCTCAGGGGAGACGCCCTGCTCTTCGGCTGCGACGATATAGTTGGCCATGATCGGCAAGACAGCTCCGTTCATAGTCATCGACACCGAGACCTTATCGAGTGGAATGTCACCAAAGAGGATTTTCATATCCTCAACCGAGTCGATCGCTACACCGGCTTTACCGACATCGCCAACCACACGGGGATGATCCGAATCGTAACCGCGATGAGTCGCCAGGTCGAAGGCGACTGATAATCCCTGCTGGCCAGCGGCAAGATTACGTTTGTAGAAAGCGTTCGATTCTTCCGCAGTTGAAAAACCAGCATACTGACGTACGGTCCAGGGCCGACCGGCATACATGGTCGCCATTGGTCCACGCGTAAAGGGAGCCATGCCAGGTAAAGAATCAACCGTTTCCAGATTTTCGAGGTCTGCAGCAGTGTAGAGCGGCTTGACATCAATCCCTTCCGCAGTCTCCCACTTAAAGTTGGAGAGGTCGTCACTCTTTTTCTCTTTTTTTGCCTGGGCTTCCCAATCGGCCAAAGTTTTCTTTTCGAAACAGCTCATTATTTCAATCCTTTTTTAAGCTATTCGTCACCATGGAAAAACTGTCATTCCCGAGGGTGTAATCGGGAATCCAGACTTTAAAACCATGGATCCCCGACAGAATCATTCGGGGATGACAGCTTATGGTAAAAATATCTTGTAGTGGGTATAGACCAGCAGCCTTCGGTACTCTTCTATCGGGTCACAATCGCCAGGGCCTGAACTTCACCTTCATCACAAGCAAGCAGACGGTGTCTGAGGGTTGCATCAAAGTAAACAGCGTCACCTTCTTCCAGAATAATACGATCTTCTTCGAGAATGACCTCCGCCTTGCCTTTAAGAATCAGCAGGAACTCTTCACCGTCATGATTATAGAGGGTTTCTTCTTCAGGACGGCTGGCAACCGTCACCACAAACGGCTCCATCTTTTTGTTGCGCTTGCGGAACGAGAGCGCTTCATAAGTATAGCCATGACCGGTCCCGGCCACCGAGATCACCCGACTGACTTCCCGACGATCAGCTTTTCTGACCACCTCGTACTTGCAATCGATTTCCTCTTCCTCAAAAAACATACCGATCTTGACATCAAAGAAACGGGCGATTTTAGAGAGAGTCGCTATCGGTGGGGAGACATTATTATTTTCAATTTGGGAGATCAATGCAGGCGAGAAACCCGTTTCACGAGCCACAGCTTGTAAAGTCAGCTTACGGGCTTTGCGCAATTCCTTGATTTTTGAGCCAATATTGTATTCCACAAAAAACCTTCCCAGCGAGAATAAAATAGGGTTTTAGAATCTTTAGGATATAACCGATAAAAGACATAGTTGTCAATAAAATATTTATTGACGGTAAAAAACATTTATCTATATTAAACGCCAAAGTAGGACGTTTCAGTAGATGGCTGCAATCACATCCCTGAATCCCCCCTCGCCCCCCTTTGCAAAGAGGGGAGCTCTTGCCTCCCCCTTTCCCAAAGGGGGATTGAGGGGGATTTTTGACTGGCAGAAAAAAACTGCGGCCCACCTGACTTCAGATGGGCCGCAGCACCTTACTTTCTAATATTGTTTCTCTACCGAGAACCAGGATCAGAGGACAGCATTCAGATACTCTGTTGTTGTCGCCCGCTTCTCACGCTCAATCTCCTTCGGATCAACTTCAACAAATTTCTCGTCAGGGGTGACCTTGAAGATTGGTTGTCCCTTCTGGACGATGACGCCATCACCACCTTCGATGAGAATCTTGTCAATGGTTCCAGCGAAAGGCGCAGGAACCTTGTTGAACATTTTCATGACTTCGAGAATAAAGAGCGGCTGGCCCTTTTCGAAATGCATGCCTTCGGTCGCAAATTGCGGCATACCGGGAGCTTCCTGCGCATAGTACATACCGCCCCCTGGAGTGACAATTTCATCAGCCTTGGTTGCTGGTGGCGGCACCAGAATCTTCTTCATGGCTGCTTGCAAGTCAGGATCATTGAGGTAATCGGGAATCGTTACCTCGAGATCATCCTCTACTTTGAAGTCGTAGAAATCTGTCTTTTCAGCAATCAGGAAAAGCAGACCGAAAAGCTCGTTACCAACTTCATAACCAAGGTGAGACGCCTGGATGCTTGCCCAGGTTTCAGCATCAAATCCGCCCTGTGGCTTAGCGTTGCTGAGGATGTCATTAAGCTTGATGAATTCTTCTTTCTGCAGACCAAACTTCTCACGTAACTCCGCATAAAATGCCAGCGCATTCTGCAGAAGATCGCGATCATGGGTCCAGATCACCTCCGCCGCAGGAGCAGCCTCACGCCATGTCATATTCAGGTACTCATAGGTTTCTTCGAGAATAACCAGAGGGTTACGCAACCAGACCAGCTTGCCGCCCTCATGTTTGAAGTTTTTGCGGTTGACACTCAACCAGCCGGACAGCATGTGCGGATCAGCCAGCAGTTTTTCCATAGGCCGGGTCAGTAGCGTCCCTTTGCGGTCAAGAGTTTCAGAAATCGCTTTCCTGATCTCTGGATCATCTCCATAGAGCTTGCCGTAATGTTTCTTCGTGGCCATAAAAGCAACAACAACATCCAGCTTGCTGGACTCTTCCTTGAGCTTACCAACCAAGGTCAGGTAAGGCACCACAAAGCGCGTGGTCGGCTTGGCCATAACGTTTTGGCCGAGGAACCAGTTAACCAGACCGTAATGAAAGCTCAGATTGGTGGCCAGATCAGTACCACGCAGCACAGTGCTGCTCAAAACCTTGGCAAGATGCTGGTAACTGGCAAGACGATTTTCGCCCTGAGTCAGCAGCAGTGCGATATTGGAATCGTAGGCACCGGCCACCGTGTAACGCATAAACTGGCTGGTATCCGGGTTGACCATGCAGATACCCTGATCGTCACGAATCTCACCTTCAATCGGCTTTGACCAATAGCGGATCACACCACCGGCACTCGGCGACAGCGAGCAATCAGTCGCATTGAGACGAGCTTCGGCAGCGGCGCCAAAACGCTGTTGACGTTCCGGACGCGGCAGACGCTTCTTGTGCCGGGCCAGGAGAGCCATCGCTTCGACCAGCGACTCGACAATAAAGAACTCTTTCTTGTTCTTCGGATTAGTGAACTTGAGATTGTAAACTAGTTCTGTGACCCGGTGCTCGACCTGGATACGAGTGTTAACTTCCATGAAGTAGTGGCGGGCACCATCGACGATGCATTCGAATGTTGATGCTGAATCGAGTCCGACGGCAATACCGAACCGCTCCGACTCCTCTTCCATCTTCTTAAGGACCGTCAGATCACTTTCAAGCGCCTTGGCCTGAGCTTTCTGGCCAGCTTTTTTGGCTTTTTTGATCTCATCGGTCAAGGCTTCCTGGGTGACTGAAATTTCAAGCAATTTCTGCTCATGCATCTGCAGGGAGCAGTCACGACCACCGAGAGCAATAGTCCACTCGCCGTTACCAAGCAACTGAATCTCGTTGTGACGGGTCTGCTCGATATTAAGTTCGACCAGCACGTTCTTGTTGTCACCAACACCATTGGCTTTCACTTCAAGCAGAACTTCACGAACCAGTTCCGGTGCGACAGTTGCAGCCTTCTTGATGTCGGCATCGGAGACGTTCTTTTTGGTCAATAGTGACCCTCCAAGAATCCGTTGGCCCTTACCACCACCGCCACCGATCACTTTAAGGCGAATTCTGGCACCGGGATAACTCTTGAACATCCCCACACATTCTTTTTCAACCTGGGCACAGAGTTCCTCGATGGAGAACAGATCAATGCCTTTTGCGTAAGACGCCATCAGGATATGATCGGCCAGAATCTCTATCGCCAGATTTTTATCGTTGAGAATTTTCTTGTCGCACTTGAGCCCTTCCGCCTTGACGACTGCCAGCAAAGCTTTGCTGCTGGGGTGCTTGGTGATCAGGGTGCGAGCGGTAACATTATCAATCCCCGGGGTAACTGAGACATCCACGCTCAGAGCAGTTCGCTTCGCTTCGTCCTTTTTACCGGCACCGCGTTGGGTAGCTGCGCAGGGGCCAATGAAGTTCAGCCCGGCATCCTCAATCGCAGCGACGAACTCGTCGTCTTCCGCCATAAAGCCATAGCCGGCAAAGATTGCATCGTAACCATTATCCTTGGCGATCTGGACAATCTGACCGATCCGCTCAAGACGCTCTTCCTTGGAGGCCCCGGTATAATCTGGCACCCGGTGGACGCGACTATTGTCGGTCAGCATGCGCAGTTCCGGCGACAGGGCGTTGGGGTAGACGATCGAATCCTTCTCAGAAAGAAGAATCCCGTAATGGTCCATGCCCATCTCTTCGTAAACGGTCATCGCTTCGAGGCGGATCGGACCGCGACAAACGATCAGCGGCTTGAGATCTTCACAAGAGAAGGAACGAACCCACTCTGAATCGGACTGGCTCAAGCAACGATCTCTGTGGATCAGTGGATTGTTTGTATAGTAATTAGTCTGTGCCATTGCTTTATCTCCAAATCGAAATTTTGATTCACTTAAGATGCTGTAAAAACCCTGGTTATTAATGAAACTCACGCTGGACATCGTGCCAGGACGACGGCTGATAGTGCCGCAACAGGAAGTTCATATTCTCACCAAGGACTTTACGTAAATCAGTCGGCATAACCAGTGAGGAGATGGAGCCAAGGGCCAGGCCCTCTTTCGGGTTCATCAGTTCTTTTTCGTAACGCAGATTAAGTTCAGCTTCCTGGGACTTGAGCCATTCGGCTGCTTCGGCTTCAGCATCTTTCTTGGCATCGACTCCGTCCATCCCTGCCTTGATACGCTCCTGGGTACCTGTAGCAACCATCGACTTGATGGAGCCGCGCATCTTACGCAGTTCGCCTTTATAGACGAACTCCTTGCCCGCTGGCCCCATAACTGCCAGACGGGTGGTTGGCAGAGCCAGCACCAGGTCGGCACCAGTCGGGTAGTTATTGTAAGAGGCGTAAGCACCACCATAGGCATTACGCAGAATCAAGAGGATACGTGGGGTACGCACATCGATGATCGAGTCGAGCATGGAACGACCAGCCTGGACAATACCGCGGGCTTCCTGATCACGCCCCGGCAGGAAGCCGGTGGTGTCTTCCATAAAGATCAGTGGAATGTTGTAGATGTTGCAAAAACGCACGAAACGGGCAATCTTGACCGCCGAGTCGCAGTCAATCTGACCAGAGGCCACAGCGCTGTTGTTGGCGACAAAGCCAACCACGTTGCCACCGAGGCGGCCGAGAGCGGTGATCGCCTCACGGGAACGGTCAGGCTGTAACTCGAAGTAGTCGCCGTGGTCGCAAATCTGCTGGATGATAATTGAGACATCAAACGGAGTATTGAAACCGGTTGGCGAGTTGAAGGCTTTCTTCAACAGAGTGTTGATCTCCCAGGTTTTGCGATCAAGCGGGTCGCTGGTCTCCTGGAAAGGTGCCATGCTGAAGTTATTGTCTGGCAGGTAGCTGATCAGACGCACTGCTGTGCGCAGCGCTGCGGTCTCGTCGGCTACAGTCAGGTCAGTAACGCCCGATGCACAATGGACCTTGGGGCCGCCAAGATCTTCGGGGGTGATATCCTCCCCTAGAACCGATTTGACAACACCACGACCGGTCAGGCCAAAGAAGGTGTC
>DAOWJU010000194.1 GCA_030640215.1 Desulfuromonadales bacterium | reverse complement strand
CTGGTTGGGCTGTCATAGTTGGTAACCCGCTGCGGCTTTATCTGCTCGAAGTGACCGGGATGGCTCTTGGTCTAAGCACTCTGATTGCGGTCGCCTTACTGATCTTCCGTCGAGCTAACAATGCCCGGGTTTCAGCGGTCACCACTGTCATTGACTGGTTCGTGCTGCTAGCACTACTGCTGCAAGTTGCAACCGGTGTCTATATCGCCTTCACACTGCGCTGGGGCTCGGTCTGGTATCTGCATACGGCAACGCCGTGGCTCTGGTCGCTGCTCAAATTTGACCCCCAGGTCCATTATCTCGCAGCCTTGCCGGGAGTCGTCAAGCTGCACGCGTTTAACGCTTTCTTTATTCTGGCGCTCTTTCCATTCTCAAGGCTGGTTCATGTTGTCAGTGTGCCCTTGTCCTACCTGTCCCGCCCCTACCAGGTTGTGGTTTGGTATCGGGCGCGTCGGACTGGGTGATTTTTGAACAAAACCTATTTTTAACGCAAAGACGCAAAGGTAAAAAGAATGACGCAAGGGAAATGCTTTAAGGGTTAAAACCGAAACAAGGTTCTCTTTGCGTCTTTCTTAGTTTTTCTTCGCGTCTTGAGTAAGCAAAGCGAACGGGCGTTAAAGGGCCTTTCATCTCTACGCAGGAGGTTTAATGCTAGAAGTCGCAACCGCAAAATCACATAAAGTCCTCTTCCTGAACACGCTGGCTTTTACCGTCTGTTTTGCCGTATGGATGTTCAATGGCGTTCTGGTGACTTTCCTGGCTGATAATCAGGTCTTTGACTGGGGGCCAATTGAGATCGGCTGGTTGATGGGAATTCCGGTACTAACCGGTTCTATCTTTCGATTACCCGCCGGAATGTTGACTGATAAATTCGGTGGTAAGCCGGTTTTTGGCACGTTACTGTTGGTCTGTGCCATTCCCATGTATCTGTTGTCTTTTGCCGACAGTTTTACCACCTTTGCTCTGTGTAGCTTCGGCTTCGGATTGGTCGGGGTCAGCTTTTCAATTGGCATCGCTTTTACATCAGTCTGGTACCCGCGTGAACGTCAAGGTACAGCACTGGGGATCTTCGGTGCCGGTAATGCTGGTGCGGCTCTGACCACCCTCTTTGCACCTACCATGCTTAATCGTTTGACCGATAATGGTGCCAACATTGAAGCCTGGCGTGAATTGCCGGTTTATTACGCCGCAATGCTTGCTGTCATGGGTGTGATCTTCTTTATCTTCTCCGAGAACAGAAAGCCAGCCTCTTCTGGAAAGTCGTTCACAGCGATGCTGACACCCCTGAAAAACGTTCGAGTCTGGCGGTTTGGACTTTACTATTTCCTGGTGTTCGGTTGCTTCGTTGCCTTCTCGCAGTGGCTCGTTCCTTATTTTGTCAATGTTTACTACCTGCCACTGGTCACTGCTGGCATCTTTGCCTCAATGTTCAGTCTTCCATCCGGGGTGATCCGCGCCTTGGGCGGCTGGATGTCCGATAAACTAGGCGGTCGAACGGTGATGTACTGGGTCTTAGGTGCTTCGGTCGCGATCAGCTTCCTCGTCATTATTCCGAAAATGGATGTCTATTCTCCAGGCCGTGGAATCATGGCCAAGCGGCCAGGAATCGTCACTGAGGTGACCGCTAGTACAGTTGTGGTCGATGGCAAGTCGTACAGTGTAAATACCAAGCCTGAACCGTTAAAGAGTTTCGACGAGCAGATGCTCATTTTGCCCAGCAAACAGGCTTGGCAGGAGCCTGTTGTCGAGGTTGGCCAGACGGTTAAGAAAAAGGAACTGCTGGCAAAAGGTGTGACCCGGATATTTTTCCAGGCGAACGTATGGATTTTCGCCGTATTTATCATCGCTCTCGGCAGTATCTGGGGAATCGGTAAGGCGGCAGTCTATAAATTGATTCCGGATTATTTTCCGGAAGAGGTCGGCGTTGTCGGTGGCATGGTTGGTGTACTAGGAGGTCTGGGTGGTTTCTTCTGCCCGATCATCTTTGGTTATCTCCTCGAATATACCGGGCTATGGACCAGTTGCTGGATGTTTATCCTCATATTGTCTGCAGTTTGCCTGATCTGGTTACATCTGACTGCGCAGAAAATGATGAAAGAAAAACACCCTGAAGATATGCAGAAGATTGAAGCGAAATAAAATAACTTTTGTAACTAATTCAGCACATTAAAAAAGCTGTCATTCCCGAGGGTCTAATCGGGAATCCGGACTTTAAGGCATGGATCCCCGATAGAACCATTCGGGGATGACAATCCTTTTACTAATATTCCAAATTGTACAAAATAGTTACGAAACCTTATCCGATAGCCAGGAGGTAGTACATGTCAACAAATTTAGATAAATGGGATGTTGAAGACGAACAGTTTTGGAATTCCACCGGTAAAAAGATAGCCAGCCGCAATCTCTGGATTTCAATCCCAAGCTTGCTATGTGGCTTCGCCGTCTGGCTCTACTGGGGAATCATCACGGTACAGATGATCAACCTCGGTTACCCCTTCAGCCAATCAGAGCTTTTCACTCTATCAGCTATCGCCGGTCTGACCGGTGCCACTCTGCGAATACCAAGTTCGTTCATGATTCGGGTCGCCGGTGGCCGTAATACAATCTTCTTTACTACGGCACTCTTGATGATCCCAGCGCTCGGCACTGGTATCGCTTTGCAGAACCCGGCCACACCGATCGAGGTCTACTACGTCCTTGCTTTGCTCTCTGGCTTTGGTGGCGGCAACTTCGCGTCTTCCATGTCAAATATCAGCTTCTTTTTCCCGAAAAAAGTTCAGGGGACCTCGCTTGGCCTCAATGCTGGTCTGGGCAACTTCGGCGTCACCACCATGCAGATCCTGATCCCTTTGTCGATGACCTTCGGCATGTTTGGCGGCACTTCGCAAAAGCTGCTTAATACCAGCGGCACTTTGATCGGTAAAATACCGGCTGGTTCTGAAACCTATATTCATAACGCCGGTTATATCTGGCTGATCTTGCTGATTCCATTGGCTTTTGCTGGTTTCTTCGGCATGAATAATATCACCACCAAGACAGTCACCCCAGATCTCGGCTCCACCGGAAAATCGTTTACCATGATCACCGGGCTGCTGCTGATCGCCTTCGTCACTGCCAGCCTTGGTCTTTACTTGATGCTCCCGGCTCCCGTTGGTCTCGGTCTGCTCAGCAAATGGGTCGTGTTGCCGTTAGTCATCGCTGCCACGGTCTTTGGCATGAAATACCTGACCAAAGGTGGATTGCGTGAAAATCTCGAACGGCAATATCAGATCTTTAACAATAAACACACCTGGGCCATGACCATTATCTATACCATGACCTTTGGCTCCTTTATTGGCTACTCGGCAGCCTTTGCCCTGTCGATCAAGGTCATATTCGGTTTCTCACATATCATGGTCGATGGTGTCATGACTCACAACACAGTCAACCCTAATGGCCCCAGTGCCCTGATGTTTGCCTGGATGGGGCCGTTCATTGGTGCTTTGATACGTCCGATCGGTGGCAAAATAGCTGACAAAATGGGCGGTGCCATTGTTACTCAGTGGGTGTCCATTGTCATGATTGTCTCCGCACTGGGTTGCGCCTACTTTATGAAGGCTGCTTATTCTTCCGCCACTCCAGAGACGGTCTTTGTGCCATTTTTGGTCCTCTTTATTGTTCTTTTCGCAGCAACTGGTGTTGGTAATGGTTCAACCTTCCGTTCTGTTGCTATGATTTTCAATGCTGAACAGGCCGGTCCTGTTCTGGGTTGGACTTCAGCGATTGCAGCCTACGGTGCGTTTATTATCCCCAAGGTTTTCGGTGAGCAGATCAAGGCGACGACTCCGGAATATGCACTTTACGGTTTCGCAGTATTCTATTTTGTCTGTCTGATGATCAACTGGTGGTTCTATACGCGGAAGGGTGCCTATATTCAAAATCCGTGATTGTTCCGAGTTACTGTAGGATGCTGATGAACGGAGTGAATCGCATCGATTGTTGCGTATGTTCACATTCGTTAAAGCCGATGCGGTTCGTACCTCACCGCATCCTACCGTATTTACGCAGGTCTATCTTGTCACGTATATAAACAGTGAATCAGGAAATCATTATGTCAAACTTTAACAGCCCAGCTCTCAGTCAGCAGATTTTAGCCCTCGCACCAGATGCGATTCTGTTTGCTGATCGTGAAGGTATTATCCGTTTGTGGAATCAAGGCGCTGAACGAATATTCGGTTGCTCCGCTGAGGAAGCGGTTGGTCAATCCCTTGATCTGATCATCCCTGAGAAACTTCGAGCTCGCCACTGGGAGGGGTATCATAAGACCATGGCAACAGGGGAAACACGCTATGGCACCGAGATGCTGGCAGTGCCTGCTATGCACCAGAATGGATCGCGTCTCTCTACTGAGTTCTCGATTGTGCTGCTGTCGGATGACGATGGCAAGCCGTTCGGGGTTGCTGCCATCATGCGTGACATTACGGAGAGAAGGCAGCAGGAAAAAGAGTTGCGTGATCGTTTGGCGGAACTGGAGGCTGGAAAAGAGGGATAAAGCTCCATCGAACATAGTTGAAAAATCATGAGGAGTGCTGCTGTAGCGGTGCTCCTCTTTGTTGTGACTTGCACTAAAACCATTAAGAACACCCCCCTGCTCGTTGTACTCGCTTCCCCCCTGTAAAACAGGGGGGATTGAGGGGGTGCCCTTGATATAAGTGCTGTGTGACATATTCTGTCTCTCCATCTGTTAAGATAAAATCAAATCCAACAGGGAGGCGATTATGATCTACATTGGAACG